>JALZAW010000145.1 GCA_030948155.1 Candidatus Dormiibacterota bacterium
ACCCACCGGTTGCGCCCAGCGCGAGTACTGCCAGGATGCTCTTGGCGTCGGCCGCCTTCCCCCCCGCTTCGACCTGAAGCCGGGACTCAAAGCGCATGGCCGTCTTGACGAAAAGGCCTGCCGGGCGGGCGTGCAGCGCGACGCTGGCCGGGAGCGAGACGTTGCGCTCAGAGCTTGCGGGCACCTCGGGCCTCCTCCGCCGCCTGCAGCACAGCTTCCAGCGGCTGGCTCGTGGACGAGATGACGGCAGCTGCGACAGCGCCCTCCACCAGGGGAGCGTCGGCCAGACGCACCTTTCCGTTCGCAGAGTCCTCCAGAAGGTGCCTCACTGTCAGGATGGAGCTGCCCAGATCGGCGAGCACAACCACTCCGTCGCCGCCCTGAGCACGATCGATCGCCGCCTGCACAGCATCGCCTGAGGTGCCCAGGCTGCCGTCGGGACCTCCCCCCGCAGCCTCGATCCGCACCTCAGGCCCAGCCACCTGGGCGGCCAAAGCGGCCAGCCCGCGGGCCAGCTCAGGGCTGTGTGAGACCAGGACTATGCCCACCAATTTGCGTTACTCCCAGACCGGGTGGCTGCAGCGAGCGGCAGTCTACACCGCGGACAGCGATTCAGCCCATCACTGGGCCGGAGGTAGCGACACCACCAGGGCGGCCGCCAGCAGCACAGCAGCGACCGCCAAGGCTTCCAGCCGGCGCCGGCCCAAGGCCGCAACCGCTGCTGCAACCGCAACAGCTGTCATCTTGAAAACCACCGCCCAGCCGTAGTTGTTGGGGAGGAACCGCACCACGGGCAGGGCCTCATGCAAGTAAGCCAGCAGGAGGCCGCTCGCCACAGCGAGGCCGGCTGCCGGCGCCGCGAGTCGGCCGAAGCGCCGATCTGGAGCGAGCAGGAAGGCGACGAGTCCGCCCGCCCAGAGCGACATGGCAGCGACGTGGACGGCGTCGAGGCTCTGGCCAATTACTGGCTGCCCTGGAAGGGCATGGCCAGTGCTGCCGTCCACCACCGCCATCACTGCGCCCAGAGCCAGAATCGGCCAAGGCGATTCCAGCGCCAGCAGCGACCAGAGCAGGAGCGCGCCGCCAACACGGAGCCCGAGGATTCGCCCGAAGCCTGAGGCGAGGACGGAGAAGGCGGTGTCAGGGTCCAGCGAGAGGCTCACCAACTGGGCGAGCAGGCCCACGGGCTCGGCGGCCAGCAGCAGCCCGACGCCCACCAGCACCAGGCGCCAGAGGCGCAGCTCCCTCCTCAGGAGCGCCAGATAGGCGGCCCCGCCGAAGGCGAGGGCGTAGCCGGCGAAGTGGAGCCAGCGCGCCAGCGTCTGCAGTGCGAGGCCGAGCGGGGAAGTGGTGCCCAAGTCTGCTCCGCCCAGCAGGCCCAGGTAGCGGTTGTTGCTGGTCTTGCTCAAACTGAACGAAAAGGCACCCTCGGAGGGATGGGTATCGGCAGCCAGCACCTGCCATCTGACGACATAAGTACCAGGCTCGCTCGCGTTGACCGGCGCGATGAGCTGGAAGCCTTGGGGCCTCGCCTGGCCGCCTACCTCACTGCCCGATGGTGCGTAGACGTGGATACCGCGCCCTGCCGGCGACACCGCTTCACTGAAGCTGACAGTAACTTCAGCGGGCGGGCTGCTGAGCAGAGCCCCCGGGGTGGGGTCGCTTCGGGTCAGCTGGGCGTGAGCAAGAACAGGGCGAGGCGCGAGAGCAAGCAGGGCGAGGGCGCCGGCGACCAGCAGCCGGCGCGACCAGCTCAGGAGAAGGCCGGCTGCTCGAGTGGCGCGGGCAGGCCTTTCGGCTCCCGCCTGCTTCGGGAAACGCGCAGCACCAGGCCTGCCGCCAGGAGGCAGAGAAGTCCAGATGACATGAACGCCAGCTGATAATCGCCGAAGAAGGTCCTGACCGCGCCGGCGGCGAAAGCTGCCGAGGCGGCGCCGAGTTGGTGCGAGGCGAAGATCCAGCCGTAGACGACCGGCATGTCGCGGGCACCGAAGACGCGCCGCGCAAGCTGGACGGTTGGCGGCACGGTGGCAACCCAGTCGAGACCGTAGAAGACTATGAACAGGACCAGGCCGAAGTAGCGGGACCCGAAAGCGAAAGGCAGGAAGAGAAGGGACAGCCCGCGCAGCGCGTAGTACCAGAACAGCAGCTTGCGAGAATCGAAGCGGTCTGTCAGATAGCCGGAGGCGAGGGTGCCTATCACATCGAAGAGGCCGATGACGGCAAGGAGGCTCGCAGCTGTCACCTCAGCCAGTCCGTGGTCCATGGAGGCAGGGATGAGGTGGGTGCCGATCAAACCGTTGGTGGAAGCTCCACAGATGAAGAAGCTCCCCGCCAGCAGCCAGAAATCGCGCGAACGGACACCGAGCCGTAGGCCGCGGAAGGCGTTGCGGATGGGGCCGCCGCTGACCGGCGGCCCAACTGGCTCGGCTTCCGTCCCCCCGTAGGGCAGAAGACCCATGTCCGCCGGCCGGTTGCGAAGGACCAGAGCAACCAGCGGTACCACAGCGAGGGCGGCCGCGCCGACGCAAATCGCTGACCACCGCCACCCGACATTCTGGGCCAGCCAACCCAGGAACGGGAGGAAGATCAGCTGCCCGGTCGCCCCCGCTGCGGTCAGCGCACCCAATACCAGACCGCGGCGCTTTACGAACCAGCGGCTGGCCACCGTGGCGGCGAGCACCGAGGCTATGGTTCCGGTGCCCAGCCCCACCACCAAGCCCCAGAGCAGATAGAGCTGCCAGGGTGCCGTCATGTAGACAGTGAGCAGCGAGCCCGTGGCAACCAGGGCCAGCGCCGAGACCACCACTCTGCGCATTCCGAAGCGCTCCATCAGGGCGGCCGCGAAGGGTCCCGTGAGGCCGAAGAGGATGAGGTTGATCGAGACGGCGCCGGAGATGAGAGCACGGCTCCAGCCGAACTCGCTCTCCAGGGGCACTATCAAGACGCCAGGAGTGGAGCGGAAGCCGGCCGCACCCATCAGGGCGATGAACGTGACAGCCGCGATCGCCCACGCGTAGTGGATCCGTCTCACCGGAGCTGACCCCTGAGCCATCGCGGCCGGGCGCTACTCAGGCTGCCTGGTTCATCACCGGGCTGATCGCAGTCGAGCCTGCCTCCCGTGTCCAACAGCTCGTTCGGAGTCACTGGGCGTACACAACCAGGGTGCGATCCGTAGTTGTTCCGGGGTGGGTTGCGCTGTTAGGCTCGTCAGGTAGCTTGTCGGCAGCACATGGAGGGGAAGACATGCCTGAGCTCAGCGCCGAGCGTGCCAACACATTTATCTGGGCCGATCTGGCCTGCCCTGATCTGCCGGCAGCCCAGCGGTTCTACGGAGAGCTCTTCGGCTGGTCAGCACAAACCAGCCCCGACCCGGCGGCCGGTGGCTACGGCTTCTTCCAGAAGGACGGGGAGACTGTGGCGGGCTACGGCCCGGCGCAGCCCGGCCAGCCCACCGCCTGGTCGGTTTACGTGGGGACGGAGAACGCTGAAGCCACCGTTCAGAAGGTCCAGAAGGCGGGCGGCGCCGTGGTGGTGCCACCGTTTGACGTGCTTGACCAGGGCCGAATGGCAGTCTGCCACGATCCGGAGGGAGCGTTTTTCGGGCTCTGGCAGCCCATCCGGATGGCTGGCACCGACGTGAGCGGTAAGCAGGGGACCGTCTGCTGGCATGAGCTGCAGACGCGCGACTGGCAGGGCGCCGTGCGATTCTATCCCCAGGTGTTCGGCTGGGATCATCACGAAGGCTCCTACGGCGATGGCGTGTACATCGAGTGGAAACGGGGCGAGACCAACCTTGGCGGCTGCTTTCCGATGCCCGCAGGCGTGCCCGCCGAGGTGCCCGCGTACTGGCTGATCTACGTAGCGGTCAGCGACTGCGACGCCACCAGCGGCAGGGTCTCTGAGCTCGGCGGCCAGGTCATGGTCCAGCCCACCGACATCCCTGGCACGGGCCGTTTCGCACTCTTCCAGGATCCGCAAGGAGCCGCCTGCGCCATGCTTCAACTCACGCAGTAGGGCGCTCGCCCTACGGCGCCATTCGGCTGCCCGATCCTGTAGGTTCCGGCTATGACCTCAGGCGCCGGCGAGAGAGCGGAGGCAGTGAGGGCAGACGCCGCACCTGCATATCACCGCGAGCCAACCTGGCCGGCAGCCCTGGCGGTTGTCGTCGCGCTGGTTCTGCAGCTGGCGCTACCGGAGAAACTTGTCTACGGACCGCGCTGGCTCATACCGGTGCTGGAGGCTGTCCTGCTTCTGCCCCTACTGGTCGGCTCGCGCTACAGGCATCACCGCGAGTCGGCTCTCGCCCGCCTGCTCTCTCTCACACTCACCGCTGTGATCAGCCTGGCCAACCTGTACTCCCTGA
The DNA here is from genome assembly GCA_030948155.1 of Candidatus Dormiibacterota bacterium. Lineage (GTDB taxonomy): Bacteria > Chloroflexota > Dormibacteria > Dormibacterales > Dormibacteraceae > Dormiibacter. Next base: position 4,367 of record JALZAW010000145.1, read on the forward strand.
TCCAACTGGCGTACTACCTCATCCACGGGGGCAAGGCGGCCGGCCAGGAGCTGATCGTTTCCTCGATTCTGATCTGGCTGACCAACGTCATCATCTTCGGTCTCTGGTACTGGGAGATCGATCGGGGCGGACCTGGCGCGAGGACCCGTGAAGTCCTGCAGCCTCCCGAGTTCCTCTATCCCCAGATGATCAACCCCGATGTGACCGTCAAGGGTTGGCGGCCGGCTTTCCTCGACTACATGTACGTCTCTCTCACCAACGCCACCGCCTTCAGCCCGACCGATACCATGCCACTCTCGCAGCGCGTCAAGAGCCTGATGGGAATTCAGGCGCTCGCTTCCCTGATCACAGTGGCATTGGTCGCCGCCCGAGCTGTGAACATCCTCAGCTGACAGACCTGACGCGGTGGCCTTGACAGACGGAGACAACCGCTCAGTCGTCCCAGATTGCGTTGTGGACCTCGGCCCTTATGAAGTACTGGCTGGTGTTGTGGGCGTTCAGGTAGCCGACCAGAACTCCTGTCGGTATTTCGCAGGACCCAGTGGTGCTCTGACCGGTCCCAACCGCCGGGACGTCCCCAACGCAGGAGGCGAACTCGTCATTCCCGCTTCCCTCGAAGTGGACCTTGACGGTGGACTTGGTCCCCGGCCGCTGCGGTCCATTCTGGTTCGTCAGGTTGAAGCCCTCCCGACAGCTGGCGTCACTGCTGTTGCATTGGGGCAATGCGGCTCTACCTGCACTCACGTACCGGGCGGGCAGAGTCGCCGGGTCGGATGGATCCAATACATCGGCGCTGGGCTCCTGGACGGCGGTCGAATCGTCGTAGGCGACGCTCGCCGTGAAGCTTTCCCAGTCCCCCGTCGAAAGCTTCTCCACCCGCACCAGGCGAGCAGGGCTGCCTTGAGTGACGTACAACTTGCCGGGCTGGGGTGCGCTGAGCGGGAGCGCTTTCGCCGGCGTGCCGGGCACGTTGGTGACCCTGCCCTTGGTCAGATTCTTCGGCCGCAGTCTGTCTTCCCTGGCAAATTCGCGTGGCATCAAGGACCGCAGCGCGCCGGCCTCGCTGCCTGTGACCAGCTTGGTCCAGTAACCGTCCAGGACCTTGGCCTCAGGACCGTGACCGGCCTGGCGCCAGTAGTCAGCGCTGGCCTTGACGAAGACCGGGCTGCCGGCGCTGGAGACGAGCTCGATGGGTCCATGGTCAGCGGTGAGTGTCGCGTGGAAACCCTGGCCCTGCAGGTCGATGCTGCCGCCGGTGACGTTGCCGAAGGCGGTCGTGCGGCCTACAACCTCGGTCAGTCGGATCCCCCGGGCGGTGTCGTAGCCGTTGATGGCTTCAGCGAAGTACTGCGAGGCGGGTTTGTCAGGCGCGGGCGTCGATTTATGCTGCCCGATCGGCAGGCCGGGCAGGACGCAGGCGCTCAGGCAGATCGCCGCGACCGAGAGCAGCACAGCGAACCGAGCCAGCATCGGCTCTCCAGGGTAGCCGCCGCAGGAAAACCGAGCGAGCCCGCCAACGGGCGGGTCCAGGCTGTAACTTCAGCGCAACGGAGGTGAGGCTTTGGACAAAGAGGTAACCGTCCAGCAGCACGGCAGCACGCCCGGCGACCTTCGATTCCATGTGCGCTCGCGGCGCTCCAAGCTGCCCCGCACCCTCGGCGCCCCCGCGCTCTTCTCAGCCTGCTACGGCAATGTCGGCTCCAGCATCTACTACGGCCTTGGCGTCACCGCCGCGTTCGCGCTCGGCCTGACGCCCCTGGCGCTGATCCTGGCCGGTTTCATCTTCGTCACAACCGCGCTCAACTACGCGGAGGGCACTACGGCGATTCCTCACGCCGGCGGTTCGTCGAGCTTTGCCCGGCGTGCCTTCAACACCCCGGTGGGCTTCATAGTCGGCTGGATCCAGCTCCTCAATTACACGGCCACGGTGGCCATCTCCTCCTACTTCGCCATCGGCTACCTCGGCGTCTTCGGT
>JALZAW010000146.1:0-2371 GCA_030948155.1 Candidatus Dormiibacterota bacterium
CCGGCATCCTCGCCCAGCTCCAGCCTTTCCAGGCTGATGCCGAGGTCGATCGGGAGCTCAGGCATGTCTTCTTCGTTGAGCACTATCTGCTGCTCGTTCTCGCTCAGGATCTCCACGCCGAGCGCGAGGCCCTGAAGCTCCTTCACCAGCACTCGGAAGCTCTCCGGGATGCTGGCCTCCAGCGTGTTGTCGCCCTTGACCACTGCCTCGTAGGCCTTGACCCGACCGACTATGTCGTCGGACTTGACTGTCAGGATCTCCTGGAGGACATGGGCAGCGCCGTACGCTTCCAGCGCCCAGACCTCCATCTCGCCGAAGCGCTGGCCGCCGAACTGAGCCTTGCCGCCCAGCGGCTGCTGGGTGACCAGGCTGTAGGGGCCGGTCGAGCGGGCGTGGATCTTGTCCTCAACCAGGTGATGCAGCTTCAGCATGTAGACCCAGCCCACAGTCACTTCCTGGTCGAAGTCGACGCCCGAGCGGCCGTCGCGCAGCCTGACCTTTCCGCTGCGGGGCAGGCCCTGGGCCGCCAGCTCCTCCTCAATCGTCTCCAGGCGAGCTCCGTCAAAGACAGGCGTGGCAATCTTCTGGCCGAGCGCTTTCGAGACCCAGCCCAGGTGCGTCTCCAAGACCTGGCCCAGATTCATCCGGCTGGGCACGCCCAGCGGATTGAGGACTATCTCGACAGGTGTGCCGTCAGGCAGGAACGGCATGTCCTCGATCGGCATGACGCGGGACACGACTCCCTTGTTGCCGTGGCGGCCGGCCATCTTGTCGCCCGACGAGATCTTCCGTTTCTGGGCGATGTAGACCCTCACCAGCTCAGTGACGCCCGGTGGCAGCTCGTCCTTCGCCTCCCGGCTGAAGACCTTTACGTCGACGACCACACCCCGCTCACCATGCGGCACCCGGAGGCTGGAATCGCGGACCTCCCGCGCTTTCTCGCCGAAGATGGCCCGAAGCAGACGCTCCTCGGCAGAGAGTTCGGTCTCGCCCTTGGGCGTGATCTTGCCCACCAGCAGATCGCCCTGCTCGAGCTCGGCGCCTATGTAGACGATGCCGCGCTCGTCCAGGTTCCGAAGGGCGTCGTCGGCCACATTGGGGATATCGCGCGTGATCTCTTCCGGGCCCAGCTTGGTCTCGCGGGCCTCGATCTCGAACTCCTCGATGTGGATGGAGGTGTACTTGTCCTCCTGGACTATCGACTGCGAGAGCAGGATGGCGTCCTCGAAGTTGTAACCCTCCCAGGGCATGAATGCGACCAGCACGTTCCGGCCGAGCGCCATCTCGCCGTTCTCGATGGCGGGACCGTCGGCCAGCAGGTCACCCCGCTGCACCTTCTGGCCCGCCTTGACCAGCACCCGGTGGTTCAGACAAGTGCCCTGGTTCGAGCGGTAGAACTTCTGGAGCGGGAAGCGATGGTCGACGGAACCGTCCTCGGGCCTGACCACTATCTCGAAGATGGGAGTGGCGTGGATGCCCCTCAGCTCGCGTGGATTGGCCACGTCGACGACAGTCCCGTCCACATCCGAGACTATGACCTCGCCGGAGTACTTGGCAGCGTAGTGCTCCACGCCAGTGCCGACCATCGGTGAATCGGTCACCATCAGGGGCACAGCCTGGCGCTGCATGTTGGCGCCCATCAGGGCGCGATTGGCATCGTCGTGCTCCAGAAAGGGGATCATCGCGGTGGCGACGGAGACTATCTGCTTGGGCGAGACGTCCATGTACTGGATGCTCGTCACGTCGGTCACTGCAAAGTGGCCCCGCGACCGCGATGGGGTCCTGACGTCCTGGAAAGTGCCGTCCGCGTTCAGGGCCACGTTGGCCTGAGCGATGTTGTAGAGGTCCTCCTCGTCGGCCGAGAGGTAGACCACCTGAGGCGAAGCCCAGGCAACTATGTCTACTGACTGCACAGCAGACTTCTTCAGTTTCTCGGCCGAGCTCGCGTCGAGCACCGCCCCCGACGGCAGGACTTCCTTACCCTTGCCGTCCAGAGCGGGCCGGCGCAGCGTGCGGCCCTGGAGCAGCTCAGCTTCGCCGCTGACCGACAGGCGGCTGTAGACGCGTCGAAACGGCGTCTCCACGAATCCGTACTTGTTCACCTTGGCGTAGGTGGCGAGGGAGCCTATCAGGCCGATGTTCGGACCCTCTGGCGTCTCGATGGGGCAGATCCGGCCGTAGTGGCTGTGATGGACGTCGCGCACGACGAGGCCGGCTCGCTCGCGGGAGAGGCCGCCCGGACCCAGCGCCGAGATGCGGCGCTTGTGAGTCAGCTCGGCCAGCGGATTCACCTGGTCCATGAACTGCGACAGCTGGCTGGAACCGAAGAACTCCTTGATCGCGGCCACCACCGGGCGGGCGTTGATGAGGG
>JALZAW010000146.1:2381-6272 GCA_030948155.1 Candidatus Dormiibacterota bacterium
CGCACCCGGCGATTGCCGAGGTGGTCGATGTCATCCGCGATCTGCTTCTCAGGCGAGGCGTTGTTGAGCTCGACGAGCTTGCGAAGGATGGCTATGAAGTCGCCCTTCTCCAGGATGCGCAGGTTGCGATCTTGGACGCGCTCCTCGATGTCGTCCTTGTCCCTGCCCAGCCGCTTGTCCACCTTGTAGCGGCCGACCCGGCCCAGGTCGAAACGGCGGGAGCTGAAGAAAAGGCTCTGGAGCAGGGTGCGTGCGTTGTCGACGCTGGGCGGATCGCCAGGCCGGACCCGGCGGTACAGCTCCAGCAGGGCATCCTCGGTCCGCGTGGTGGGATCCTTGTCAAAGGTCGCCTCCAGGTAGGGATGCTCCGAGTCTGTGTCCACGTCCCCGAACAACTCCCGAAAGGCGCGCTTCTGCGCCTCGCGGTCGTTTTCGGTGCCCGCCAGCTGAGGCAGCTCGAGCGCCTTCAGCAATGCCGTTACCGGCAGCTTGCGCTTGCGGTCGATCTTGGCAGTCAACAGATCCTTGGCCGAGGTCTCGATCTCCAGCCAGGCGCCCCGGTTCGGGATCAACTTGGCAGCAAAGAGCCGGCGGCCGGTTGCCAAGTCCTCGCTGGCGGTGAAGTAGACGCCGGGCGAGCGGACCAGCTGGGAGACGACAACCCGCTCGGTTCCGTTCACTATGAACGTGCCTTCATCGGTCATCATGGCGAAGTCGCCCATGTAGACCTCTGACTCCTTGATCTCGCCTGTCTCCTTGATGGTGAGACGGGTCCTGATCCGCAGCGGAGCCGCATAGGTCATGTCACGGTTGCGACATTCCTCGACCGAGAACTTGGGCACGCCGAACTCGTAATCCAGAAAGCGCAGCTCGAAGTTCTTGCCCGTGTAGTCGGTGATCGGGTTTATCTCGTCGAAGAGCTCGCGGAGCCCCTCCGACCGAAACCACTGGAAGGACTCGATCTGCGTCGAGATCAGGTCTTCGAGCTCTACCAGGTTGGGGATCTGGCCATAGGAGAGACGCGCGGGAGCCTTCATCTCAGAGATCATCAAAGCGGCAGCCTCCTAAGGTGCAAAGGGCGCGCCAAACCCGGGGGTGGGATCAGCGAGCTGACGAGCACGAACTGCCATCATAGCAAGTTTCGACCCGCCTCGGTGGGCCAAAACAAGGGGAGCGTCAGTGCCGGGCTGTCTGGGTGACTTTGGCCCGTAACAGTACACCGCTGGCGCTCCCTTTGTCAGCCTGGCCTTCGTTCCAGCCGGCCAGGTCCCAGGACGAGCTGAAGCAAGGGCCGGAGCTAGAGCCGGGTATAGAGAGCTGCCACCCCGTAGCTTTGGATGGCGCTGCCCAGGAGCGCCGTGCCCACCGCCGCGCCGATCAGGGTCCGAGCGACTGTGGGATAAGGCGGCCCGGTCCGCCAGGCCGCCAGCGCCGCGGCCATCACAGGCAGGCCCAGGAGCAGAGCCAAGAGAAGTGGAAAGGGCGTCCACTCCTCCCCCCCGCCCAGCCACCAGTTGGTGGCGGTCGCCCAGCCGGTCAGGAGCAGCAGTAGGGTTAGCGCCGGCGACCGGCGCCGGAATGCCTGCCAGGCCAGCCAGCCGGCCGTCAAGTACACCTCCGGATAGACCATCCACTTGTACCAGCCGTACTGCAGGGTGTTCTGCTCACCGGCCAGCAATGCCATCGTGCCCGCATAGGCAATGGCAGGCCAGGCGAGGAAGAGCGCTGCCCGGCGCTCCCGGCCAACGCTGAGCGCCCCCAGCCCGATCCAACCGAGGAGCCACCAGCCGTCGCGCAGGCGGCGATTCACGCCGGCGACCGATTGGATCAAGTCGAAGCCGGTCAGCACGCCCCTCCGGTTCTGGGCCTGGAGCTGGGTGATGTGCAGGAAGAGCTGCCAGTCGACCAGCGCTCCGTACAGCAGCCATAGCAGCAGCCCGCCAGCGCCGGCGACCGCCGCCGCCAGTGCGACGCGCCAGCGGCCGCCGGCCAGCAGGCACACCGCCAGGCTGCCGCCAACGGCTATGCCGGAGACCTTGGCCAGCGGAGCCAGCAGGCAGCAGCTGAGCAGCAGAGCCAGGACCCACCTTTTCGCCTTCCCCTCGCTGATGAGCACACCGGCCCACAGCGCCAGGAGGAACAGAACGGCGAGCAACGCCTCAGGTTCGGCTTCCCGGCCGAGCAGAACCGCTGCCGGAGTCACTGCCAGCAGGGCTGCGCCCAGCAGCGCCGCCCAGTGACCCAGCAGCCGGCGCCCGAGCAGGTATGTCAGCAGAACCGCTGCTGTGCTGAGCAGGATGGGCGGCAGCCGCACGACCTGGGGGCCCGTCGACGCCATGTCGCGGCTGCCGGCCAGCAGCGCCCAGCCGCCCATCAAATAGGAGAACAGCGGCGGGTGGTCCAGCCAGTGATGAACCAAGGGATAGTTGGTGCCGAAGGCGTCGAAGCGCGTGTAGCTCCCATAGCCGGGAAAGTAGGACCACGTATAGGCGTCCCCATGGAGCAGCAGGTTGAGCCCTGCCCAGGCGAACTGCACCTCGTCGGCGTTGTCTGTGAAGCCCGGGGCGAGCGTGTAGTCGTGCAGCCGGAGCGCCAGCCCCACCAGCACCACGACTCCAGCCAGGAGCCAGTCCGGCGGGACCGCGATACCCGGCCGCCGACCTGCCGCCGGCTCAGCCGGTGCCGGCAATCCGGTAGACGGTGTAGGTGCTGTTGCCATAGACGCGCAACGCGGCACTGTTCCAATAGGCCGCGTTGGCATGGTGGCCGACCAATTCCTGAGGACCGAGGACCACGTAGCTGACGTGGTAACGCCGGATCAGAGCCGGCGTCTCCGGATCTCCCCGCAGCATGCGATCCGTGTCCTCGACTCGCTGCTGCCAGTCAGGGATGCCATAGGACCAGAGCCAGCCGGGATAGCCGGCGGCCACGGCGCGACCGGCCAGCGTCGGCACCGGCTCATTGTGCTCGGTCGCCACCAGGAAGACGGCGTGCCGATCCGTGTTGGACCGCACCCAGGCGGCCGTCTCCAGCCCGCCCCGATCGGCGAACTGCGCTTGGTTCAGTGGCTGGTCAAGCGACCTGGCCAGATCCAAGCCCCCCGAGAGCACCAACAGCCCAAAGCAGACAGCAGCCACGACAGTTCCATACCTGCCACCGTGACCGAGGCGGGCGAGCAACGCACCGATCACGAGGGAGCCGAGGAGGGCCCAGTAGGCGAAGAACTTTGTGTTGTCCCAATCCCAGGGCTGGAAGACCAGCAGGTTCGGGACTAGGAACCAGAGCCAGATCGGCGCCAGCCGCAGCCGGCTCAGGGCCGGCAGCGCCGGCCGCCAGACGAAGGCAGCCAGCAGGAGCGGGACGAACAGACCGAGGTTCTTGAACCAGAACCAGAGCGGCCCGTCGCCATGGCCGGCGGTGTCGGCCAGCCACCAGAGCTGCCAGCGCGGCTGGCCGCCTGCCCCGGTTGCGAGCCAGGCCACCTGGGGTAGGCCGAGCAGCAGGGCAGGCAGAAAGAACGTCAGCCATTCTCGGCGCCGCTCAAACACCGCCCAGAACGCGGCGAGAACCAGCACAGTCCCGTAGGCGTGCAGGTGAGCCAGCGGCAGCAGTCCCGTGAGAGCGCCGGCAAAGCCGAAGGCCTGCCGTGTGCTGGGCCCGCGCTCTTCCAGCGCCCGCCACAGAAGGGCCAGGAGCAGAAGGCAGAGCGGGAAGCCGAGCAGCACCGACCGCTGGGGTAAGAGCCAGCCCAGGACAGGGTTCAGCCACTGCAGGTTGGCCTGCGGGTCCTGAGTGCTGAGCCGACTGAGATGCGCCAGGGCGCCCAGTCCAGCGTGCGCCACATCGCCGGCCACTCGCACGAAGCCCAGCCCGCCGCTCAGGAGGAAGACC
>JALZAW010000147.1 GCA_030948155.1 Candidatus Dormiibacterota bacterium
ATCAATCCCTGGTCGATCGAGATATACAGCTCCCAGCCGAGGTCGCCGACGTACGAGATGCGCGACGCGAGCACGCGCTGCGTGCCCACCTCGATCACCCGGCAGGTGCTGAACTTGAACCCGGCAGCCGAGACGTCGTCGGGGGTGACCGAGGCGAGGATGTCGCGCGCGCGGGGCCCCCACAGCCCGATCGTGGTCAGGCCCGCGGTCAGGTCGGTCAGCTGGGCGCTGCCGTCGGCGGGCAGGTGGTCTTTGAACCACTTCTTGTCCGCCATGCCGGCCGCGCCGCCGGTGACGACGCGGAAGTGGTCATCGCCCAGCCGCATGATCGTGAGGTCCGATTTGAAGCCGCCGCTCGGGCTCAGCACCGGCGTGTAAACCACGCGCCCCACGGCGACGTCCATCTGGCGCAGCGCGGTGCCCTGCACCGCCGCCAGGGCGCCCGGGCCCTGGATGTCGAAGATGGTGAACGCTGAGAGGTCGAAGATCCCGGCGCGATCGCGCATGGCCAGGTGCTCGGCGTTGATGAGTGGCGACCACCAGCGTGAGTCCCACTCCGAGGAGCGCCGAGTGACCTGGCCGCCGAACTCCTCCAGCAGGCCGGAGTTGGATTCGTACCACTGCGGCCGCTCCCAGCCGGCCGCCTCGAAGAACACGGCCCCCAGCTCTCTCTCCCGGAGGTGGAAGGGGGCCAGCCGCACGCCCCGGTTCGACGCCCACTGCTCGGAGGGATGCACGATGCCATAGGTCTTGTTGAAGCCCTCCGCCGCCCGCGCCCGCACGTTGGCGCGGGTCCGCTGGTGCTCGTGGAAGCGCGCCACGTCGGAGGAATGAAGGTCGATCTCGGATTCGCCGTGCACCATCCACTCGGCGACGGCGCGGCCCGTGCCAGGACCCTCCTTGACCCAGACCGCGGCGGCGCACCAGAGGCCGCCCACGTCCGGTGACTCACCGAGGATGGGCAGCCCGTCGGCGGTGAGCGAGAGGATGCCGTTGATCGCGTACTTCACGCCCACCTTCTCGTCGCCCACGATCTCGGGCATCAGCTCCAGCGCGTGCTGCATCTGCTGCTCGAAGTCGGCTTGGGTGAACGGAAACTCCGTGGGCGAGAGCGCAGCCTGCGCGACCGAGGGCAGGTCCTCGGGGTCGTGGAGGATCGGACGGTGGGCGTAAGAGCCGATCTCCAGGTCGCCGCCCGCCTGGCGCTCGTACATGTTGGTGTCCATGTCGCGCACGATCGGGTGCTCGATGTCGCCCTGGGCGCCTTGGAAACGCGGCACCGGCCCGATGTCGATCATCTGGTGGACGGCTGGAGTCAGAGGAATGTCGACGCCCGCCATCCGGGCCAGCCGCGGGCTCCAGACGCCGCCCGTGATGGCGACGATCTCCGCCTCGATGTCACCTGCAGTGGTGCGCACGCGGCGAACTCGGCCGCGCTCCACGTCGATGCCGAGCACCTCGACGTTCGCCGCGACCTGCAATGCGCCTCCGGCCTGCGCCAGCTCGCGCATCAGGGTGCCGGCGCGCAGCGAGTCGACGACGCCCACGCCCGGCGTGTAGAAACCGCCGAGCAGAATCGATTCGTCGATGTACGGGACCAGCTCCTTCACCTCGGCCGGGCTGACGAGGGAGACCGGCTCGATGCGCCACGACTTGGCGGAGGCGACGCGCCGCTTCAGCTCCTGCATTCGCTCGCTGGTGCGGGCAACCTCGATGCCACCTGACCGCGTGAAGACGCCCAGCTCCTGGTACTGCTTCACGCTGTCGACGGTGAGGGCGGTCATCTCCTTGGAGTGGTCGACCAGGTAGATGAAGTTGGAGGCGTGTCCGGTCGAGCCGCCGGGATTGGGCAGTGGGCCTTTGTCCACCAGCACGACGTCCCGCCAGCCCAGCCGGCACAGGTGATAGGCCAGGCTGTTGCCGACTATGCCGCAGCCGATGACCACGGCGCCGGCCTGCCGGGGCAGCTCACTCATCGGTTGTTGCAGCTCTCATGCACGCGTCTATGCCTCCGCCAGGACTTTCCGGATCTCACGTTCGAAGCCGATGACGTGGCGGCGCATGATCGCCTCGGCGCCGGCCCTGTCGCCGGCCACCACCGCCCGCAGCAGCTCGACGTGCTCGTCGACGGCGTCGCGCAGCCGCACCTCGCGGTCGAGGACCAGGAACCAGAGCCGCAGGCTGAGGCTGTAGTAGCGCTCCAGGGTGCTCTCGAGGAAGTGGTTGCGGGCCGCCCTGTGGATCTGGGCATGGATCTGGCGGTCGAGCCGCATCAGCTCGCGCTGATCGGTCGCGCCACCGGTCGCCAGGACTTCCTGCAGCTCCGTCATGGCCTCTTTGTCGGCCGCCGTCGCCCGCTCGGCGGCCAGCCCGGCCGCTTGCGCCTCCAGGACGACCCGGACCTCGGTGATCCGCGCCAGGTCGCTGATGTTGACCTCGGTGACGAAGGTGCCGCGATGAGGAACCGAACGCACGAGGCTCTCGTCCGCCAGCCGCTGCAGCGCCTCCCGAATCGGGGTGCGGCCGATGTCGAGCTCCCGGCGCAGCCTCGCCTCCTCGACCACTGCGCCCGGGGTCAGCTCGAGGCTGATTATCTTCTCGCGGATTCGCCGGTAGGCGTCCTGGCTCAGGGAGTGGATGGCGTCTGGAGGGGCCACGGCGACCCCGTTCGCAGCGCCCCCGCGCGCTCCTCTCCGGCCGGCGTCTCGGACCTCAGTCGGCATGGCTTCCTGAAAGCTCTCCTGGCTCACCGCAACCGATGTGCGATCGATATGCGATCGATATATCAGCTACTATAGCAGCGCTTGGAGAGTGGCAGCTGACGGAGTACGCTGAGGCCGGAGGGTGAGGGCGCCGATTCCATGAGCGGTGACGTTCGCGCCGACAACCTCGAAACGCGAAACGGGCGGCAGAATCGCGTCCCGCCCGCGGACATCGAGTTCATCCACGTCAGCAAGCTATTCCCGGGTCAGTCCCGGCCGGCCATCGACGACCTGAGCTTCAAGGTGAGCGCGGGCGAGATCTGCTGTCTCGTGGGGCATTCCGGCGGCGGCAAGACCACCGCCATGAAGCTGGTCAACCGGCTCATCGAGCTCACCGAGGGCGACATCACGATCGGGGGCCAGAGTGTGCGATCAGTGGACCCCACGATCCTGCGCCGAGGTATCGGCTACGTCATCCAGGAGGTGGGCCTCTTCCCACACATGACCATCGGGGCCAATATCGCGGTCCTGCCCCGGCTGCTGCGCTGGCCGGCGGCCCGCACCAGGCAGCGGATCCAGGAACTGCTGGAGCTCGTCCGCCTCGGCCCGGAGATGGCGGATCGCTACCCGGCACAGCTGTCGGGTGGGCAACAGCAGCGCGTCGGGCTCGCGCGAGCGCTGGCCGTCGATCCACCGGTGATGCTCATGGACGAGCCGTTCGGAGCCCTGGATCCCATCACCAGGGCCCGCTTGCAGACCGAATTTCTGCGGCTGCAGCAGGAGATCCAGAAGACCGTGATCTTCGTCACCCACGACATCGACGAAGCGATCCGGATGGGCGATCGGGTGTTGGTGCTGGCCGAGGGCGGCACTCTCGCGCAGTACGCCAGTCCGGAGGAGCTGCTGGCTCACCCGGCCGACGGGTACGTGGCCAGCCTCCTCGGCGAGGATCGCGGCCTGAAGCGCCTATCCCTCCTTCGCCTGGGCGATGTCGTGGCCGCCCATGCACCCGCGGCCGGAGTCGACGCGAGACTGCCGCGCTGCGGCTCCGACACTTCGCTCCGAGTCGCCCTCGCGATGGCGATCGATGCCGCCATGCCCGCGGTGGCCGTTTGCGATGGCGACGACGTCATCGGGACCGTGAACATCGAGCAGCTCCATCAGGCGCTCGTGCGCCAGTCCGCGGAAGTGGCGGCGGCGGACTCATGAGACTTGAAGTTCTCATCCCACCCGCGGCGACCCAGCCTGTCATCCCTCAGTTCGAGCACGCCGACGCGTGCGTCACCAACGTCAAGTCACTCTTCTGCTGGAGCTGGGTGGGCGCCAATTGGGGTTCACAGCTGCAACCGCGCCTGATCGAGCACATCGAGCTCACCGCGATCGCGCTGGCGGCGGGCATGCTGATCGCGTTCGCAGCCGCCTTGTTCGCGCTTCGCCGGGGGTGGTTCGAACAGGGTTTCACCGGCTTCTCGAGCCTGCTGTACACGATCCCGGCACTCGCTCTCTTCGAGCTGTTGGTCCCGGTGACGGGTCTGGGCGTAGTCACGATCGAGATCGGGCTGATCGGCTACACGCTGCTGGTCCTGTTCCGAAACAGTGTCGAAGGCCTGCGCTCCGCGCCCCCTGAAGTCGTGGCCGCGGCCAGCGGCATGGGCATGGACCCACGGCAGATCCTCTGGCGCGTGAACATCCCGCTGGCCATACCCTCGATGCTGGCGGGGCTGCGGGTGGCCACCGTCACCACGATCAGCCTGGCTACGGTCGCCGCCTACATCTCGCCCTTCGGGCTGGGCCAGCCGATCATCTCAGCCATCCAGGACAGCTTCAACACGGAGCTCATCGCCGCCGGCGGCCTGGCCATCCTGCTGGCGCTCTTCGCGGACGGGGTCATGGTTCTGTTTCAGCGCGCCGCGACACCCTGGGTGCGCGCCGCGAGGCGATGACTCACCCGTGAAGCTGCTCATCGACGCGGCCGCGTTCGTCCTGCACAACCCGCAGCTGTTGGCGGAGAAGGCCCTGCAGCAGCTGCTGCTCAGCGCCGTTTCTCTGGTGGTGGCGATAGCCATCGCCTTGCCCGTCGGCATCGTCACGGGGCATCTGCATCGGGGCGGGTTCCTGGCCATCAGCGGGGGCAACATCGCTCGAGCCCTGCCCTCGCTGGCGGTGATCGCGATCGGCATCCCGCTCTGGGGCCTCGGCTTTGTGAACATCATGATCACGCTGGTCGTCCTCGCGATTCCGGCCATTCTGACCAATACGTATGTCGCCGTGAGCACGGTCAAGCCGGCCACCGTGGAGGCTGCCCGGGGCATGGGCATGCGGCGTCGGCAGGTGCTGGCGAGGGTCGAGCTGCCCGTGGCCGTGCCGCTCATGGTCGGCGGCATCCGGACCGCCTCTGTATTCGTGATCGCGACGGCCTACCTGGCCAGCTTCGCGGGCAGCGGCAACACACTCGGCACGATCATCAGCCAGCAGGGCTTCTACGGGCTGTCGGGGGTCTTGGCGGCCACCGCTGTGACCGTGGTGATGGCGTTCTCTGTAGAGGGCGTGCTGGCCCTCTGCCAGAGATGGCTCACGCCGAAGGGACTGCGCCTGCTGCGCAGTGAGGGCGGCGGACCGTACGCAGGGAGGGCGACGGCAGCAGCCGAAATCCGGCCGGCGCAGTTGACATGACGGCGTGCGAATCACTGAGGAGGTTAAGTACGTGACGGCGAAGGCAAGGCTCGATGTCCAGACCACCGGCCGGACACGGTTCGGCGCACTGCTCTCGGCTGCCATTCTTCTGCTACTCACGGCCTGCGGAGGCAGCAGCTCAGGTTCCGCAGCCAAGCCGAGTGGCCTGCCCGGCGCAGGCAAGCCCACCATCATCCTGGGCGACAAGAACTTCGACGAGGAGTTCCTCCTCGGTGAGCTGTACGCGCAGGCCTTCCGGGCCAAGGGCTACACGGTCACCCTCAAGTCGAACATCGGCGGGAGTGAGCTCATCAACACAACCTTCCAGTCGGGACAGATCAACGCCTACCCCGAGTACCTGGGTGAGGTCGTGGCCAGCGATGCCCGCTACGAGAAACCGCTCGAATCGGAAGCCCAGACCGAAATGCTGGCGAAGCAGTACGAAGCGGCACATGGGGGCGCAGTAATGACTCCGGTGACCCCATTCTTCGACACCGACCAGCTGATCACGCTGAAAGGCTACGCCCAGCAGCACAATCTGACGTCGATCGAGGACCTGAAGGGTCTGGGCCCGGTTAAGCTCGGCGACTACGCGGCTGAGCAGACCCGCTATGCGGGCTTCGTGGGCCTGCAGCAGGCCTACGGGCTAACCAACCTCGAGTTCGTGCCCCTGGCGGCCGGGGCTCCGATCTATGCCGCGCTGGACAGCAAACAAGTGCAGGTGGGTGACGCCTTTTCGACCGACCCCCAGCTGGCCAGCGGCAACTACGCCACCCTGAAGGATCCCAAGAACATCTTCGGCTTCCAGCACGTGGCCCTGATCATCAAGTCATCGCTGCTCCAGCAGCTCGGCCCCGAGT
>JALZAW010000148.1 GCA_030948155.1 Candidatus Dormiibacterota bacterium
GTTGCAGGTCGCTCAGGTCCCGACTGTCGTCGAATCACAGAATCAGGACGCTGGCTTGATGTCCGCGCTGTACATCCTCACCGTGTCAAACGGTACTGCTGGGACCGAACTCATCGATCGGCAGGGCAGGTCGAGCAGCCGGCACTGGCGTCGGCGCGGCTGAAACCACCGGAGAGTGAGCGCGATGTAGGTTTCGGCCAATGGCGACCCTCTTCGTGATCTGTGGCCTCCCCCGGATCCGGCAAGACAACGCCGGGCAAACGGCTTGAGAAGGAGCGACAGGGGCGTACGACTGGCGCCCGACGAATGGATGGCCAGCATTGCGGGGGACGGTTATGACGAGACCAGAAGGGCGGCTGTCGAAGCTGTGCAGAGCGAGCTCGCTGAGCGGCTGCTCGGCCTGCGGCTGGACGTCATTCTGGAGTTCGGTTTCTGGTCGCGACCGGAACGTCAAGACCTGCGCTCACACGCCGCAGCCCTCGGTGCCGATACGAAAATGATCTTCCTCGACGTACCGCGCGACGAGTTGGTGGAACGCCTCACCCTTCGCAACGCTGCCCTGCCGCCGGATACCTTTCACGTCGCAGCGGCTGACCTCGATAGACGGATGGCCGAATTCGAGCCGCCGACGGGAGATGAGCTCGGGTAGAGCTAGCGCCAGTGGGACAAAGCTATCCGGAGGGTGTCGGGGAAGGGCCGGGCACAGGCGCACTGGACGGGTTCAGGATCACCGTCTGCAGCACGCTCTTGAAAAGCGCCCGGTCGGGGCTGGACCGGCCCTTCTGCTTCAGGTCGAAGAGGTAGGCAGTGCCCCCTTCCTGAAAGCTCACGACTGCCTCGGCGCCCCCATCGCCGGACTTCCAGGAATGCATTGTGTAGGTCTTGTCTCCGACCTGGACTGAGTCGTCCCCGGACGCGGTGCCGGGCGTGAGAGGCAGCACCGGCAGCTTCCCCACTTCGCCAGCCGTCTGGACCACCAGCGTCGCCGCATCCGCAGCCCCCTGTGGCGAGCTGAAGCTGAGCGGGTTAGCCCCCGCCACCGTCCAGTCGCTGGGATAGAGCAGGCGATAGGTGTCACTGATCTTCTTGGCCACCGAGCGGTGGCTAACTATCACCGGGTCGTCAAGCACCCAGCCCTCACTGCCACCCTCGGTCTTGACGTGAAGCCACGTTTCGGGGCCGGGCTTCTGGCTCTCGCTCACAGTCAACTGGGCGCCCCACTCCAGCAGCGCTGCTTGGGCTGAGTTGCGGTCCGGCGCGCCATGCAGCTTGACAGGCACCGTCGCCACCACCCAGACACTGTTGCCCGCCGGCGTTGGTGTGGCGCTCGACTTCGCCGAGGGGGAGGGCGCGGCGCTGGGCCCGGCCCCGGAAGACCCGCCCCCGCAGGCGGCCAGCGCCGCTGCGGCAGTGGCCAAGCCACCTGCCAGCGCCAG
Source organism: Candidatus Dormiibacterota bacterium (assembly GCA_030948155.1). Classification (GTDB taxonomy): domain Bacteria; phylum Chloroflexota; class Dormibacteria; order Dormibacterales; family Dormibacteraceae; genus Dormiibacter. The sequence goes on from JALZAW010000148.1 coordinate 1,437, forward strand.
GCCGAGGAGCAGGCGGGGGGCCGACCGTATAATCCGGCTCGACATCTCTCTTGAGTGACTTACCACTCTCAGCCGTCATCCTAGCTGCCGGCCGGGGCACCCGCATGCGCTCCCGGACGCCGAAGGTGCTGCACGAGATCTGCGGCCGCTCAATGATTGATTGGGTGATCGGTGCCTGCCGGGACGTTGGCATCGGGTCGGATCGACTCTTCGTTGTGCACCCGTCGGGTGAGGCGGCCGTGGTGGAACACCTGGCCGGGAAGGCGCGGCTGGTGGCCCAGCCCGAGCCGCTCGGCACAGGTGACGCGCTGACCCAGGTTCCTGCCGAATGGCTGGGCCAGGGCGACGTGCTGGTGCTGAACGGCGACGGTCCCCTCTTGCGGGCTGAGACCATCCGCCGCTTCCTGGCAGCTCACCGCGCCGCCGGCCAGCCGGCCAGCCTGGCCAGCGTCGATGATGCCAGTCGGAATGACGGTCGGGTGCTGCGGAACACCGAAGGTGATCTGGCCGCGATCATCGAGTATCGCGACCTGACCGAACAGAGCCGCACTGTCAGCGAGATCAATGTGGGCCTCTACTGCTTCGCCGCTTCCGAGCTGAGTGCAGCGCTCGCCCAGCTCCGGCCTGACAACCAGGCCGGCGAGCTTTACCTGGTAGATGTTTTCCAGCACTTGAGCGGGACACAGGTGGTGAAGCTGCGTGACCCTGAGGAGACCATCGGCATCAACGACCGGGTGCAGTTGGCTCGCGCCGAGACCGCCATGCGCCGGCGGCTGCTGGAGAGCCTCATGTTGGAAGGCGTCACAGTGCGCGATCCCGCCAGCACCTACGTGGCCGCCGGGGTCAGCATCGGTCAGGACACGGTGCTGGAGCCCTACACAGTCGTCACCGGAAGCACCCGGATCGGGAAGGACTGCCGGATCGGCCCCTTCGCCCAGATCCGCGACTGCCAGATCAGCGACGGAATCCGGATCGACAGCTCCTGGCTCAGCGGCGCCACCCTTGGCAGCGGATCCGACTGTGGTCCATTCAGCAAGCTCCGGGCGGGCACCGAGCTGAAGGAGAGTGTGCACGTCGGCAGCTTCGCCGAGCTGGTGCGGTCAGAGATCGGCAGCCGGTCCGCTGTCCCCCACGTGTCCTATTTGGGCGATGCCACGGTAGGGGAGGGCGTGAACATCGGTGCCGGCAGCATCACCGCCAACTATGATGGCCGGCAGAAGAAAGAGACCGTCATCGAGGACGACTGCTTCATCGGCGTGGATACCATGCTGGTGGCACCCCGCAGGTTGGGCCGCGGCGCCCGCACCGGCGCCGGCGCAGTCGTCACGAAGGATGTGCCTGCCGGAGTCACAGTGGTAGGCGTCCCAGCTCGCGCCATCGGGGACCAGGAGAGGGCATGATCGGCAGGCTGCAGACGGCGGTGGAGTTCTCCGCGGAGGACACGTCACCTTGGGGTGAGCTGAAGCTGATCGGGGGGACCGCCAACCCCGATCTCAACCGGCTGATCTCGGAAGCGATCAGCGTGCAGCTGACCGATCCCCGCGTCAACCGGTTCTCCGATGGGGAGATCGACGTCAAGATCCAGGACTCGATGCGCGGCCACGACTGCTTTGTGATCCAGCCAACCTGCCATCCGGTGAACGAAAACCTGATGGAGCTGTTCATTCTGCTGGACGCTCTCCGCCGGGCCTCCGCCGGGCGCATCACGGCTGTCATCCCCTACTACGGCTATGCCCGCAAGGAACGCAAGTCGCAGCCCCGCGAGCCCATCAGCGCCAAGCTGATGGCCAACTTCGTGACTCTGGCGGGGGCGGACCGAGTGCTGCTTTTGGACCTGCACGCGGACGCTATCGAGGGCTTTTTCGACGTGCCGACCGATCACCTAACAGCCAACAAGATCCTGGCCGGCCACATCCGAAGCCTGGGGCTTGACAGGTGCGCGGTAGTCGCCCCCGATGCGGGGGGCGCCAAGCGCGCCGAGTCGATGGCCAAACTGCTGCAGGCGCCGATCGTCTTCGTCTACAAACGCCGCCCGCGCGAGGAGGCGGCCGAGATCATGGATATGGCAGGCGAGGTGGAGGGTCGTGACTGCGTGGTGGTGGAGGACATCATCTCCACCGGTGGCACGGTGGTGGAGGTCGCCCGCGCCCTGCGCGCTCATGGCGCGCGCCGGGTGCTGGTCGCGTGCAGCCACGCAGTGTTGACCCGCGGCGCGAGCTCGCGCCTGCGGGAGGCGGACATCGACGAGGTGATAGTCACCGACTCCATCCCAGTCCCCGAGGAGAAGCGGGGAGCGCCGCTCACTGTGCTCAGCGTGGCCCCGCTGCTGGCGGAGGCCATCCTGCGCGTGCACGAGAATCGCAGCGTGAGCGAACTTTTCCGCTAGTTGGCGGAACCAGATGTCAGCTGCAAGCTTCGCTGAACTATCGCTTCTCGTAGCCTGCGTCATGCTGGCCGCGCTCGCCTCGGCCACCGAGACCGCGCTCACCTCAGTCGGGCGGCTGCGCGTGCGGCACCTGGCCGAAGAAGGGAGCCGCTCTGCCAAGACGCTGCAGCGTCTACACGAGCAGCCGAACCGCTTCCTCTCCACAGTCCTGATCGTCAACACCGTGGCGCTGATCATGGCCTCTTCGGCCGCCACGCTGCTGGGGCTGACCTACCTCCCGCACAGCTGGGGTGTTGCAGGCGACCTGGCCGTGTCCCTCTTGCTCTCGATCTTTTTGCTGATCTTTGCCGAGGTCACCCCCAAGACGCTAGCCATCCGGAACGCGGAAAAGCTGGCGCTGACCGCTGCCGCACCGGTCGAGGCGCTGTCCAGGTTCCTGCGTCCGTTGCTCTGGTTCATCACGCTGGTCAGCCGGGCGGTCACCGGAGGTCGCGCCGCTCACGCTGCTTATCTGACCGAGCAGGAACTGCGCACCCTTCTCCGGGTCTCGGAGGAGCAGGGCGTGATCGAGGAGAAGGAGGAGGAGATGATCAACTCGATCATCGAGATCGGAGACATGAGCGTGCGGGAAGTGATGATTCCGCGCACCGACGTCAGCGCCATCCCCAAGACTGCGCAGATGCCTGAGATCTTGCAGGTGTTCCAAGAGAAGGGCCACACCAGGCTCCCCGTCTATGACGAGGACCTTGACCACATAGTCGGCCTGCTGCATGTGAAGGACCTGGTGCTGTACCTGGCCAAGGGCGACCAGCCGAGAGGCCTGGTGGGCATCATGCGACCCATTCGCAAGGTGCCGGGCGCCAAGAAGGTGGACGAGCTGCTCTATCAGATGCAGGTCGAAAAGGTGCACATGATGGTGGTCTTGGACGAATACGGTGGCACTGACGGGATAGTGACACTCGAGGACGTGCTGGAAGAGATAGTGGGCGAGATCCGCGACGAGTTCGACCCGCTGGAAGAGGAGCAGATGGTGATCACCGGTCTCTGCGAGGCACTGGTGGACGCCCGTTACTCGATGGCCGACCTGAACGAGCGCCTGGAACTCGGCGTCGAGGAATCCCGGGACTACGACTCGGTGGGCGGTTATGTCTACGCCACCGTTGGCGACGTTCCTGAGCCGGGTATGACGTTTGAGGCGGTGCCGGGCATCCAGTGGCGGGTGGAGCAGATCAAGGGAGACCGGATCGAACGACTGCGCCTACACGCGGACCATCCCTGGCCGGATGAGGTGCTGGTGGAAGCAGGCTTCGACCCACCTGCCCGGACTGGCGCCGGCGAGGAGATTCCCGCCGCCCCCGATCTCCCCAGCCCGCGTCGCGTCTGACTGCGGCGCCAGCGTGAGCACCTACCGCGATCAGGCGATAGTGCTCCGCAAGCTCGATTTCAAGGAGCAGGATCGGATCTACACGCTCCTGACCAAGGAGCACGGCAAGGTGGGCGCCATCGCCAAGGGCGTTCGCCAGCCGACCTCTCGACTGGCCGGCTCACTTGAGCTCTTCGGACGGATCGATGTCCAGCTTGCTCGCGGTCGCAGCCTCGACATCATCACCCAGGTGGTTCGTTTGGACGTCAAGCGAATAGCGGCGGAGGTGGAGCGGACCGCGCACGCCGCCCTGGTTGCGGAGCTGGCGGATCGCGTATCGGAGGACCGCCATCCCCTGGAGGGTGTGTTCAACTTGACGGCGGCCGCTCTGGCCGAGATCGCCGAGGAGGAGGACCCCCGCCGGGCGACTGCATGGTTCCTGACGGTCGCGCTGGACCTTCTCGGCTACGCCCCGCGGCTGGACGTCTGTGGCTCCTGCGGCCGGCCGCTGCCCGAGGCGCCTGCCGCTTTCGCACCCGAGGCGGGTGCCTTTCTCTGCGACCGCTGCCAGACGTCAGGGCTGCCCCTCACCTCCGTGCCGGCGCTCAAGGTGCTGCGGCTGCTGGCTACCGGCGACGTCGCGCTGTACCGGCGGCTCAGGTTGGCGAACGGGTTGCTGACGGAGGTGGATCGGGTGCTCTCGGCGCAGCTCGAGCACCATCTGGACCGCCAGCTCCGGTCGCTGCGGTTTCTGCGCCAGATGCGGCTTCCCGCCTAGTGTGCGGGATATTGGAGAGCCCCAAGACCCCGTCTCGGTAGAGTCACTCAGACCGTGATGGAAAGCCGGGCGCTGAGCCAGATCGAGATCCCGCGCGAGCAGCTGATGGAGCGCGTGGTGGCTCTCTGCAAGCGGCGCGGCTTCGTCTACCAGTCCAGCGAGATCTACGGCGGCTTGAACGCCGTCTACGACTACGGACCGTACGGAGTGGCGATGCGCCGCAACATCCGCAACCTCTGGTGGCGGC
>JALZAW010000149.1 GCA_030948155.1 Candidatus Dormiibacterota bacterium
CGCGGCGACTACTCAGATCTGGATCGGCTCCGAGCCGAGCTGGCCGGCGTCATCCAGGCAGCACCTGGAACCAGCGCTTAGGGTCAGCACCAGGACACTCATGCAGTACGCCGCCTTCGACCTGGAAACCACTGGGCTGGACCCGGCGCAGGATCAGGTGATCGAGATAGGCGCCGTCAGCTTCGATGCAGACGGCTTGCAGGAGCATTACGAGGAACTGGTCAGGCCGGTCCGTCAGGTCCCGTCGGAGGTCCTGGCCCTCACCGGCATCGAGCCCGCCGCGCTGGCGCTGGGCAGCGAGCCGGCGTTGGCCCTGGATAGGCTGCGCGGCTTTCTCGCCGGCCGCATACCTGTCGCTCACGGGGGTGGTTTCGACCTGAGCTTTCTCCGCCAGAACGGAGCCTGGCCCGATGAGCAGGAGGTTCTGGACACGCTGGACCTCGCCCGCATCCTGCTGCCTGGGGTGGCCAGCCACAGTCTTCCCCGCCTCGCCGCGGACCTCGGCCTTGACCAGCCCCGGCCGCACCGAGCGCTTGACGACGCTGACGCGACTCGGCAGCTGCTGGTCAAGCTCCGGGACCGGGCCCGAGCCCTGCCGCCCGCCGTGAAATCGGCCCTGCTTGACATCTGCCAGCCTCACAGCTGGCCGCTGGCCAAATTCCTAGCCGAGGCTCTGGCCGCCCCCGCCTTGCCCGACCAACCCGGCACCGAGCCAACCGTGAAGGATCTGCCCGCCCAGCCGGCGCCTACCGAACAGGGCCCGAAGCCGCCTGAAGATCCGGCGGCTCTGGCCGCCCTGCTGTCGCCGGACGGGCCGCTGGCGGCTCAGCTGGAGGGCTACGAACCCCGGGAGGCGCAGGTGCAGATGCTGCTGGCGGTGGCGCAGACCATGCAGCGCGGTTCCACCCTGGTGGTGGAAGCGGGGACGGGCACCGGTAAGAGTCTGGCCTACCTGATCCCGGCTGCCGCGCGCGCCGTCCTCCGGCGCGAGCGGGTCGTGATCGCCACTCACACGCACAGTTTGCAGGAGCAGCTGGTGGGGCGCGACATTCCCGCCCTGCAGAGCTGGCTGCCCTGGAGCTTCAGCGCCCGCCAGCTGAAGGGACGTTCCAGCTACATCTCACTCCGGCGCTGGCGGCGCTACCTGTCCGAGCCCTGCTACGACCAGGCCGAGCTCGCCTTCCGGCTCAAGGTGAGTGTCTGGCTGGCCACCACTGCCAGCGGGGAGGGAACGGAGGTGAAGCTGCAGGAAGGCGAGCACCTGCTCTGGGCCCGGGTTGCCTCCGACCGCTTCGACTGCCGGGGCTGGCGCTGCACGGCGGCGGCCAACGGTCTCTCCCGCAACCCCTCGGACTGCTTCGTGCACAGGGCTCGCGCCCAGGCCGAGGCGGCCGATCTGGTCATCGTCAATCACGCCCTCCTGGTGGCGGACGCCAGCTTGCAGGGCCAGGTGGTGCCAGAGTATGACCACCTGGTCGTTGACGAGGCACATCACCTGGAGGAGGCGGCCACCGAGGAAGGCAGCCAGACTCTGGCGGCTGGTGTGCTGACCGCCCTACTGGGTCGCCTGGCAAGCGGCTCAGAGTCTTCCCCCGGGCTGCTGGCCGAGCTCGCCCGCCAGCCCCGGCTGGGGGACGGCGGTGCCGAGTTCGAAGCGGCCGGTCCGGTCGCCCTGCAGACCCGGCACCGGCTCGAGCAGCTCTGGCCTGCTCTGCTCGAATGGAGCCGCCGCCGGGACGAGGGCCACGCCCAGCGGGAGGCAAAGCTGCGGCTGACCGACAACGTCAGGGCAGAGCCGGGCTTCCAGCAGCTCGCCGGACTGGCCGAGGATGCGGCCACCGCACTTTTCGGGCTCGACGCAGAACTTCGGCGCTGCCTTTCGCTGAGCCTAGACGGCATCGGCGGCGAGCGGCGGGACGCCGGGCTCCGCGAGCTGGAATCCATCCGCGACGAAGTCCGGACTGCGGCAACCCTTGTCCAGGCGGCGTTCCTCGGCGGTTCGCCGGAGACCGTCAAGTGGCTGACGCTCTTCGACGCACGCGGGCCGACCATTCACTCGGTGCCGCTGGATGTGGCAGGGGTTCTGGCGGATAACCTCTTCGCGGACAGGGCGAGCGTGGTGCTCACTTCAGCCAGCCTGGCGGTGGCCGGCAGCTTCGACTACTTCCTGGCTCGGTGTGGTGTCAGCGCCGCCGCCGAGACGCTTCTATTGGCGTCGCCGTTCGATTACATCGAGCAGTCGCTGGTCTGTTTGGCGGCGGACATGCCTGAGCCGCAGGAGCCCGCCTTCGATGTCGCGGTGGTGGACCTGGTGGCGGCGCTGGCGGCACGGTTGGGCGGTCGCACGCTGGCCCTCTTCACTTCCCACACGCACCTGCGAGATGCCTACGCCGCCTTGAAACAGCGGCGGGATCTGGATCAGGTGTTGATAGTCGGTCAGGGCCTTGACGGCAGCCGGCGACAGGTTCTCCAGGCGTTCGAAGGTAGTGAGAGAGCGCTTCTGCTCGGGACCGCCAGCTTCTGGGAGGGTATCGACGTGCCCGGCGACCGGCTCAGCTGCGTGGTGATCGTGCGCCTGCCCTTTCCAGTGCCGACGGACCCGCTCTATGCAGCTCGGGCGGAGCGCCTGCGAGATCCCTTCCTGCAGGCGGCGCTGCCGCTGACCGCCCTCCGCCTGAAGCAGGGCTTCGGCCGCTTGATCAGACGCCGCGCCGACCGCGGCGCCGCGGTGATCCTCGACAGCCGAGTGGTGACCCGTGAATACGGCCGGGCCTTATTGGCGGCACTGCCGCCAGCGGAGCGTTTCATAGGGCCAGCCGCCCAGGTGGGGGAGAGAGTGGAGGCCTGGCTCAGCCGCTCGGCCGCATCCCCATGAGCACGCTGTATGTGTTGGCGACGCCGATCGGGAACCTGGAGGATCTCTCTCAGCGCGGGCTCCGAATCCTGGCCGAGGTGAGCGCGGTGGCAGCAGAGGACACTCGCTTGACCGGCCGGCTCCTGGCTCGTCACGGGCTGCGCAAGCCGCTGCTCAGTTATCGCGCGCCGGTCGAGCGGCGAGGGCTGCCGCGCGTGCTCGCCGCACTGGCGGCAGGTGACGTGGCGCTGGTCAGTGACGCAGGCACGCCGGGGGTGAGCGACCCCGGCCAGCAGCTGGTGGCCGCCAGTTGGCGCGAGGGGCACACGGTCGTGCCGCTGCCCGGACCCAGTGCCGTAACCGCGGCGCTATCGGCGGCGGGCTTTCCGGGGGTCGGCTTCACGTTCGTGGGCTACCTGCCGCGCAAACCAGGCGAGCTGCGGCGCTTCTTCGCCAGCCTGGCCGAGACACGCCAGCCGACAGTCGCCTTCGAATCTCCCCACCGTGTGCTGAAATCACTTGCCGTCCTGGCCGAGACCCTCCCCGAACGACAGTTGCTGCTCACCCGGGAGCTGACCAAGCTGCACGAGGAGCTGCGCCGGGGGACCGCAGCGCAGGTGCTGGAGGAGCTGGATGGTCGAGCCCGCGGTGAGTTCACACTGGTGATAAGCGGCAGCCAATCCTGAGAGGGCTGCGGCAGGTATGTTGCCGGCTGCCCGATTGCTACAGTCCAGACGTGCCTGACCACATTCTCGTAGCCGTCGCCTGGCCTTACGCGAACGGTCCGCGCCATCTGGGGCACGTCGCCGGGTTCGGGGTTCCCTCGGATGTGTTTGCCCGCTATCACCGACTTCGCGGCAATCACGTACTCATGGTCAGCGGCACAGATGAACATGGCGCTCCCATCACCTACGGCGCGGACAGTGAAGGCGTGTCGGCCCAGGAGTTCGCCGATCGCAACAACGAGATCATCGTCAAGGAGCTGCAGGCACTCGGACTGTCTTACGACATCTTCACCCGGACCACCACCTGCAACCACGAGCAGGTGGTGCAGGACCTCTTCCGCCGGCTCTATGAAGGCGGCTACATCAAGCCGCAGACAGTGCTCGGCGCCTTCTCGCCCAGCACCGGGCGCACGCTGCCCGACCGCTACGTCGAGGGCACCTGTCCGATCTGCGGCTTCCCCGAGGCGCGCGGCGATCAGTGCGACAACTGCGGCAACCAGCTCGATGCCACCGACCTCATCAATCCCCGCAGCCGCCTGAACGGCGAGGTGCCGGAGTTCAAGCAGGCCGAACACTTCTACTTTGAGCTGCCCGCCTTCGCTACCGAGCTGGAGCACTGGATTCGGCGCCAGACTCACTGGCGGCCGAACGTCCGCAACTTCTCTCTGCGACTGCTGGAGGATCTGAAACCAAGACCCATAACCAGGGATCTCGACTGGGGAGTCCCCATCCCGCTGCCGGGCTGGCAGGAACGCCCTGACAAGCGAATCTACGTCTGGTTCGACGCGGTGATGGGCTATCTCTCGGCCTCCATCGAGTGGGCCCACAACCGAGGCACCCCCGATGCCTGGCAGGAGTGGTGGCGCAATTCGGAGGCGCGCGGCTACTACTTCATGGGCAAGGACAACATCACCTTTCATACTGTCATGTGGCCGGCCATCCTCCTCGGCGTGGGTGACCTGAACCTCCCCTACGACGTCGTCTCGACCGAGTTCCTGACCCTCGAGGGCAAGCAGTTCTCCAGCTCTCGCGGCCACGTCATCGAGGTGAGCGACTTCCTCTCCCGCCACGATCCCGACCCGCTGCGCTACTACCTGACCAGCGCCGGTCCGGAGACCTCCGACAGCGATTTCACCTGGGCCGAGTTCCTGCGTCGCAACAATGACGAGCTGGTGGGCACCTGGGGCAACCTGGTGCACAGGACGCTGGTCAACGCGCAGCGCAACTTTGGTGGCGTGCCTGAACCGGCTGAGCTGAGTGAGCGCGACAGTAGGGTGCTGGATCAAGTCGAGGCCGGCTTTGACTCAGTGGCGGAGCTCCTGGAGGCCGCTCACTTCAAAGCGGCCCTGGCTGAGGCTCTTCGCCTTGCGGCCTTGGTCAACCAGTACCTGGGCGAGGAGCAGCCCTGGCATACGATCAAGACGGATCGGCGCCGGGCGGCGACCACCCTCTTCGTGGCGGTTCGCTGCGTCGACAGCCTGAAGACGCTCCTCACTCCCTTCCTGCCCTTCACCTGCCAGCGACTCCATGAGTTGCTGGGTTATGAAGACGTGCTGGCGCCTCAGCCGCACCTCTCAGAGCAGCTGGAAAAGTGCGGCCGGAGCCATCTGGTGCTGGGCGGCGGCGCCGGATATGAGGAGCGCGATCGCTGGCGGCCGAGCGGGATTGAGTCGGGCCGGCGACTGCCCGTGCCCCAACCGCTGTTCAAGAAACTGGAACCCGCGATCATCGCAGCTGAGTTGACAAGGCTTGAGGGCCGTGGCTGAGCCAAGCCGGGCGTGCGCGCCGGGGCGCCGTTCTTGACTGGTGGATCCGGGCCAAGCTTCGTCGACACCCACCTCCACCTCGAGACCCTGAACGAGCCTGCTCGGACGTTGCGCGAAGCCCGCCTGGTTGGGGTCAGCGACTTCATAGCCATGGGTGTCGACGGCGAGACGAGCCGCCAGGCCCTGGCGACCGCGTGCATTGGCGAAGGTGTTTGGGCCGCCGCCGGGCATCATCCCTCGAACCAGCAGGGGCCGGACTTGAGCCTTCTCCGCGAGCTCGCCCTCCACCCCCGAACTGTTGCGATCGGTGAAATTGGACTGGACCACGTGGATGAGAATCGCGGGCCTCACGACGAGCAGGCCAAATGGTTTCGGGCCTCCTGCCGGCTGGCGCTGGAGCTGGGTCTTCCCGTCTCAGTGCACACCCGTGGCTGCGAGCAGGAGGTTTATGAAGTGCTGCGGGAGCATGCGGGCATCACTGGGGTCATGCACTACTGGACGCTCGATCGGCGCTGGGCGGAGCTGTTCCTGGAGCTGGGTCTCTACATCTCCTTCGCCGGGATCCTGACCCGTGCCAGCCGGTTTGACCTGCGCCAGGTGGCGGCGAACGTTCCTGGTGACCGCATTCTGCTCGAGTCCGACGCGCCCTGGGGGACTCCGCGCGGCCGCAGCGGCTCCATGCAGCCCGCCTGGCTGCTCGACACAGCAGTGGTGTTGGCAGGCCTGCGCGGTCTCGAAGTGGCCGAGCTCGCCCGGCTGGAACGTGCGAACGCCGAGGCGCTGTTTCCCAAGCTGAGGGCGTCAAAGCCAGGGGTGGCCAACTGACCGACGAGTCCGGGCCCCGGGCACGGAAGAGCCT
>JALZAW010000150.1 GCA_030948155.1 Candidatus Dormiibacterota bacterium
CGCCATGGGCTCAGATGGACTTGCGCAGGCCTCCGAGGACGCGGTGCTGGCCGCCAACTACGTTCGCAAACGGGTAGAGCCCCTTCTGCATCTACCCTATGCCGGCTTCTGCATGCATGAGTTCGTGGCCTCAGCTGGACGCGTGGCGGACGGGCGTGTGCGGGCGCTGGACATAGCCAAGGGGTTGCTCGAGCGAGGCATCCACGCGCCGACTGTGTATTTCCCCCTCATCGTGCCCGAGGCGCTGATGATCGAGCCGACCGAAACCGAGAGCAAGGCCACTCTCGACAGCTTCATCGAGGCGCTGGCGGAGATCGTGGAGCTGGCCGACAGCGATCCGGCACAGCTCAGGGCAGAGCCCAGATCCTTGCCGATCAGCCGTCTGGATGAAGTCGCCGCGGCCCGGCAGCCGGTCCTCCGCTGGTCGCCGACACTGGCTGCTGTCGAGCAGTTGACCGCTGGCGGCGCGCCGCCCGAGGGAGAGCCGGGGCAAGCCGTGCCCGTGCCGGTGCCGACGGCCTGACGCAAATCCACCTGAGCCGGCGGCTGAGCGACGTCCCGGCGAACCGGGTGGATCACGTGCCGCGACAGCCGGGTGGGAGGGAGGCGACTCGCTGGTAAGGCCTTTTTCGAATCAGGCGCCCGCCGGCGAGAGTTGTCGAGTGAGTCCCTCGCGCGTGCGCGCGTTCTAATTTCTGATTGCTCTCTCCGGTACAATTGACTGATCACCTGCCCCAGTAGTCCCGCACTAGTCGCATCGCGCTGGGAGGCCGAAGCATGAGCCAAACCCCTTCCTCGGGCGCCTCTGACGAGCCGTCAAAGAACAGCTCGGCGCCCTTCCCCGAAGAGAGCGAGCAGCTCTCTGTGTTCGAGGCTCCCGGCTTGCCGCGACAGGTGGCCCAGGCCGCCGAGCTGAGCACGGCTGACATCGAGGCCCACGGGCGCGAGATCCGCCAAACGGCCCTTGGGCGCAGTCTGGCAGCCAAGCCGCTGGGCGCTGACGTCGCCTACGGCGCCGACCAGATTCAGGTCCTGGAGGGCCTGGACCCGGTCCGGCGGCGGCCGGGCATGTACATCGGCTCAACCGATGTCAGAGGCCTTCACCACCTCGTCTGGGAGATCATCGACAACTCCGTCGACGAGGCCCTCGCCGGGGAATGCGACAGGGTGCTGGTGACGCTGCACGAGGACGGCAGCTGCTCAGTGGCCGACAACGGCCGCGGCATCCCGACAGCGATCCATCCCAAGGAGCGCCGCTCCAGCCTGGAAGTCGTGTTGACGGTGCTCCACGCCGGTGGCAAGTTCGGCGGCGGCGGCTACAAGGTCTCGGGAGGTTTGCACGGGGTGGGCTTGTCGGTGGTGAACGCACTCTCCGGCAAGCTCCAGGTATGGGTCCACCGCGACGGCAAGGAGTACTTCCAGGAGTACGAGCGCGGCGTTCCGACTGCGCCTGTCAGGGAGCTCGGCAAGAGCGCCAACCGGGGCACGACAATCCGCTTCTGGCCCGATCCCGAGGTGTTTCCAGACACTGGCTTCGAGCGAGAGGCCATCCTGCATCGCATCCGGGAGATGGCCTTCCTCAACAAGCGGCTGATGCTCATCCTCGATGACGAAAAGCTGGGCAGTCCTTACACCTTCTATTTCGAGGGCGGCATCCTCTCCTTCGTCAAGCATCTGAACCACGGTAAGGCGCTGGCCAACCAGGTTCCCTTCTACGTCGATCGGGAGGTCGAATCGACGCAGATCGAGATAGCCCTCCAGTACAACCAGACTTACGTGGAGACAGTCCTCCCCTTCGCCAACAACATCCACACGGCAGAGGGTGGCAGCCACGTAACGGGCTTTAGGGCGGCGCTCACCAACGTGCTCAACCGCTACGCTCGCAAGGCAGGCTGGCTGAAGGACTCGGATCCGAACCTGAGTGGCGAAGACGTGCGGGAGGGGCTGGCGGCAGTCATCAGCGTGAAACTGCTGGAGCCGCAGTTCGAGGGCCAGACCAAGACCAAGCTCGGCAATGCCGAAGTGCAGGGACAGGTCTCCACAGTGCTGATGGACGGCCTGGGCCAGTATCTGGATGAGAATCCGGCGGAAGGACGCCGCATCATCGAAAAGTCGCTGACCGCCGCCCGAGCCAGGGAAGCGGCCCGGAAGGCGCGTGATCTGGTCCAGCGGAAGTCGCTGCTGGAGAGCTCCACCCTGCCGGGCAAGCTGGCTGACTGTTCCGAACGTGATCCCGCCAAGTGCGAGCTGTACATCGTCGAGGGCGACAGCGCGGGCGGAACTGCCAAGGCCGGCCGGGACCGCCGCACCCAGGCCATCCTGCCGCTGCGGGGCAAGATCCTCAACGTCGAGAAGGCGCGCTTGGACAAAGTGCTGACAAGTGAGGAGATCCGGAACCTGATCACCGCGTTGGGCACCGGCATCGGGGAGCGGTTCGAATACGGCAAGCTGCGCTACCACCGCATCATCACCATGACCGATGCCGACGTCGACGGCAGCCACATCCGAACGCTGCTGCTCACTTTCTTCTACCGCTACTTTCCCGACCTCATCACCAACGGCCACGTTTACATGGCGCAGCCGCCGCTGTACAAGATCACGAAGGGTAAGCAGACGGTCTGGGTCTACAGCGATGTCGAGCGCGACCAAACTGTCAAGAAGATGGGGGGGAAGCCCGAGGTCAGCCGCTTCAAGGGTTTGGGCGAGATGAACGCTGATCAGCTCTGGGATACGACGATGAACCCTGAAAGCCGGACCCTGCTCAAGGTAGAGGTGGATGATGCGGCCGCCGTCAACGACATCTTCGAACGGTTGATGGGTACCGACGTGGAACCGCGCAGGAAGTTCATCCAGGCCCACGCTGCCAGCGTCCGCAATCTGGACATCTAGTGGACAGTATAGTTTGCCGGCAGCCCTCACTCCCGACGGCCCCCGGAACCTCACCCAGCACGCCGGCCCGGCGCTGTAGCCCCCGAGGCCGGGAGCGGGAGTGCGCATAGCGCTGGATGGCATGGGTGGCGACCTGGCCCCGCAAGAGGCGGTGCTGGGCGGGGCGCAGGCGGCTCGAGACCTGGCTGTCGAGGTGGTTGTGGTCGGCCTGCCGGAGCGCCTGCAGCCACTGTTGGAAGCCCATCCCGAGCTGTACTTCGTGCCGGCGAGCCAGGTCATCGAGATGGACGATCACCCGGCCCAGGCCGTCCGGCGCAAGCCTGACTCCTCGATGAGCGTCTGCGCGAGGCTGGCCAAGCAGGGCCGGGTCGACGGCTGGGTCTCGGCCGGCAACTCGGGCGGCATCATGGCACAGTCCTGCCGACCGCCGCCGAGCCTACGTTTCTGCTCGATGTCGGGGCCAACGTGGACTCCCGACCGGAGTATCTGGTGCAGTTCGCTCGCATGGGCAGCGTCTACGCAAAAGAGATTCTCGGCCGACCGGAGCCGCGCGTAGGCCTCCTGAGCAACGGCGAGGAGGCGGGCAAGGGGGATCAACTGGTGCGCGAGACTCAGCCACGACTGGCCGCCTCGGGGCTCAACTTCTGCGGCAACGTCGAACCCAAGGAAGTGCTGGCGGGTCGCGTGGACGTGGTTGTCGCAGACGGCTTTGCGGGAAGCCTTGTCATCAAGACCGCCGAGGCCACAGCTGAGCTGATCTTCCGCAGCCTGCGCCGGGAGATTCTCCGAAGTGTCGCCGGCAAGGCGGGCGGGCTGCTCATCCGCGGCAGCGTGGGGCGCCTCCGCAAGGACCTGGATTGGCGCGAATACGGCGGGGCGCCGCTGCTCGGCATCGACGGCGTGGCTGTCGTCGCCCATGGGCGGTCTGACGCGCTGGCCATCAAGAACGCGATACGAGTCGCCAAGCAGGCCGCCGAAACAGATCTCTGCGGCCAGATTCAGAGTGCCGTCGGGGGGCCGGTGAAGGGGAGGCGGGCAAGTGAGTAAGAACGGCGAAAGGCGCGTCGTGGTGACGGGGCTGGGCACCATCAACCCGCTCGGTCACAACGTTGCCGAGTACTGGTCGGGATTGATCGCCGGGCGCAGTGGCGTCGCACCGATGCAAGGCATCGACACCACGCGTCTGGCGACCAAGTTTGCGGCCCAAGTCAAGGACTTTGATCCGGCAACACAGCTCGACCGGAAAGTAGCCCAGCGCACCGCCCGCTTTACGCAGTTCGCCCTTGTGGCCGCCGGCCAAGCCTTGGAGGACGCGGCCCTCGAGCTGCCGAAGGAGGAGTCCTTCCGCATCGGCGTCGAGTTGGGCACCGGGATCGGCGGCTTCGAGGTCATGACTGCTGACGCTCATCGCTTCCTCGGCACAGGCCGCATGAACCCGCTCTATGCGACAATGGTGATCCCCAACATCGCCGCCGCTCAGGTGGCCATGCACTTCAAGCTGCGCGGGCCCAATGGGACGGTCGTGACAGCGTGCGCCGCCGCCACCCACGCGCTGGGCAACGCCTACCGGATCATCCAGCGCGGTGACGCAGACGTGATGGTGGCGGGCGGCACCGAAGCGTCCCTTTGCGAGGTGGGCATCGCCTCTTTCAATGCGATCAGAGCGCTCTCCACGCGGAACGACGACCCCGAGCGGGCGAGCCGTCCGTTCGATCGCGATCGCGACGGCTTTGTGCCCGCCGAAGGAGCAGGCGCACTGGTGCTCGAAGACTGGGAGCATGCGCGCGCCCGGGACGCCCGGATTTACGGCGAGGTCGCCGGCTTCGGCGTCACCAACGACGCCTTTCATCAGGTGGCGCCTGACGAAAGCGGAGCTGCCCCCGCCCAATGCATCAAGAACGCCTTGGCGGACGCCGACATGGCTCCAGAAGAGGTGGACTACATCAACGCGCATGGCACCTCCACTTCCCTCAACGACGCCGCCGAAACGCGAGCCTTGAAGATGGCCCTGGGCGACCATGCGCGGCAGGTCCCCATCTCCAGCACCAAGTCAATGATCGGCCACCTCCTGGGAGCCGCTGGCGCGGTGGAGGCCATCGCGGTGTTGAAGACCATCAACGAAGGGGTTATCCATCCCACCATCAACCTGCATCAGCCTGACCCTGAATGCGATCTTGACTACGTTCCCAATCAGGCGCGGCGCCAGGAGGTCCGGATCGCCATTTCCAACAGCTTCGGCTTCGGCGGCCAGAACTGCTCTCTGGTGCTGAAGCGGTACGAGGAGTGACTGCATGACTGACGAGACGACCGGCAGCAGTGGCGGCGCCACGCCGCCTGGAGGCGGCGCCGGCGGTGGCGACGGGGCGGGAACCATCGTCGGCATGCAGCTGCTCGACGAGATGCAGACGTCCTACATGGAATACGCCATGTCGGTCATCATCAGCCGGGCCTTGCCGGATGCACGTGACGGCCTGAAACCGGTTCATCGCCGGACCCTCTACGCGATGAACGAGGTGGGCGCCGTGCCCGGCTCGCGCTACAAGAAGTGCGCCGCCTTCGTGGGCGAGGTGCTGAAGGAGTACCACCCGCACTCGGATGTCGCTGTCTACGACGCACTGGTCAGGATGGCCCAGCCCTTCTCGCTGCGCTATCCGCTGGTTGATGGGCAGGGCAACTTCGGCTCCATCGACGGCGACCGTCCGGCGGCGATGCGTTACACGGAGGCGCGCCTGGCCCCGATCGCGGCGGAGCTGCTGGCGGACATCGACAAGGACACAGTCGACTTCGTGCCCAACTACAACAACGAGGGTCGGGAGCCTGTCGTCATGCCTTCGCGGATTCCCAACCTGCTGTTGAACGGCGCCTCCGGCATAGCTGTTGGGATGACCACCAACATCCCGCCGCACAATCTGCGTGAGCTGGCGGCTGCAGTCTCGCACCTGCTCGAGGAGCCGGAGGCGACGACCGAGGACCTGCTCCAGTTCGTGAAGGGACCTGACTTCCCAACCGGCGGCAGGATCATGGGCACAGCCGGCATTAAGGATGCCTACGGCAAGGGCCGAGGGCGGCTCGTGGTGCTGGCTCGGCACACATTTGAAGAGGCGCCCAACGGGCGGGAACGCATCATCGTCGATGAGCTTCCCTACGGCGTCAATAAGGCCAATTTGGTGGCCAAGATCGCCGAGCTGGTCGGCGAGCGAGAGCTGGAGGGAATCGCTGACCTGCGCGATGAGTCGGACCGCTCGGGCATGCGCATAGTGATCGAGCTGAAGCGCGACGCGCGGCCCTACAC
>JALZAW010000151.1 GCA_030948155.1 Candidatus Dormiibacterota bacterium
CACCAGCCGACCCAAATCGTCTCTATGCGTCGCAGTCCAGCGGTTGGTTCGGACAGACGATTCAGCGTTCCGACGACGCCGGCGCGACGTGGCAGCCCGTAGGCAACAAATTCGCCTACGACGGGGTACCCGGCACCCACCAGTGGTACGACGGCACCCAGCACCCATGGGAGTTCGCCCGAGTTTGGCATCTCGAGCCTTCCCTGACCGATCCCGATACCGTCTACGCCGGAGTGGAGGACGCCGCGCTCTTCCGCACGCAGGATGGCGGCTGGACCTGGACGGAATTGTCAGGGCTGCGCCGGCACACATCGGGGCCGTCCTGGCAGCCAGGCGCGGGCGGGCTGTGCCTGCATACCGTAGTCCTCGATCCAACCAAGCCAGAACGGATCTTCATCGCCATCTCGGCCGCAGGCGCATTTCGGACCGACGACGCAGGCACGACGTGGCGGCCGATCAATCGCGGGCTGCGGTCAGTTGGCATTCCCGATCCGGCGGCGGAGGTCGGACACTGCGTTCATCGCATCGCCATACATCCGTCGCGGCCGGGTGTGCTGTTCATGCAGAAGCACTGGGACGTGATGCGGAGCGACGACGCCGGTGAATCCTGGCAGGAGGTGAGTGGCAACCTACCGTCAGACTTCGGGTTCCCGATAGCTGTGCACGCGCACGAGCCGGAGACCGTCTACGTCGTCCCGATCAAGAGCGACTCCGAGCACTTCCCGCCCGATGGCAAGCTGCGGGTCTATCGCAGCCGGACTGGTGGCAACGAGTGGCAGGCGCTCACGAAGGGTCTGCCGCAGGGCGACTGTTATGTCAACGTGCTGCGCGACGCCATGGCGGTTGACTCACTCGATTCCTGCGGCGTGTACTTCGGCACTACCGGCGGCCAGGTGTACGCGTCGGCCGATGCCGGCGACAGCTGGGCACCAATTGTCCGCGACCTGCCTTCGGTTCTGTCAGTCGAGGTGCAGACGCTGCATTGATCCGAGTGGTGCTGCCAACTCATCTGCGGCGGTTGGCAAACGTCCCCAGTGAGGTCACACTCGAGGTTCCGCTGCCGGTCACGCAGCGCGCTGTCCTCGATGCGCTGGAAGACAGTTATCCGATGCTCCGGGGTACGATCCGCGACCACGTCACTCACCGCCGCAGGCCATTCGTGAGGTTCTTCGCCTGCGAACAGGATCTGTCCCATGAGGCGCCGGACAGCCCCCTGCCCGGCGCTGTGGTTTCGGGCGCCGAGCCCCTGGTAGTGGTGGGTGCGATAGCCGGCGGCCGCTGAGACCGCGACTGGCTTCCAACCGGCGCGGGCGACGGCACTTCAGCCCCCTTCCGGCTCGACCTCCATCCGGACTGAGTCGAACTCGGCAGCTCGCCGCCTCTCGCCCGGCGATGAGGGCCGTTCGAAGACTTCAAAGCGGCGCACCCTTGCGCCAGGCAGACCGGGGGCTTCGACAGCCGCCTCGCCAGGTAGTAGCTCCGCCAGCCAGGGTTTGACCTCCGCATCGGCGGGAGCCCCGTCGGAGCGCTCGAAGAGGACCTCGTGGATCCGGGCATGGGCCGCGTGCTGAATCGTGAACCACACGGTGAGGCCTTCCTCCGTAACGGCCCGATGGCGCTCGTCGATGCGGCGATTGACTGGCAGCTTCAGCGGTTTCGCGTGAGCCGCCTCTCGAAGCCGGGCGGCCTCGGCGGCGAGATCCACAGCGTTGATGGTAGGGGAGGATAGTTGCGGCAGGCAGGTCAACCGCGGTTCAGGTACATGCCCCCGTCGGAAACGAGGGTCTGTCCGGTGACCCAGCGTCCTTCATCCGAGCAGAGCCAGGCGATCAGCCGGGCAGCGTCGTCAGGCTCTCCCCAACGCCACTCAGGGTGCCGGCGAACCAGTTCAGCTCGCTCGTCTTGGGTTGCATAGCCCGTGTCAGTGGCACCCGGGTTGAGGCAGTTCACTGTGACCCCCCGGTCGGCAAGTGATTTCGCCAGCGTGGCTGTGATCTGCTGCAGGGCGCCCTTGGTCAGGGCATAGGGGATCTCCGTCGGCATCGGCTCGAGATGCTGTCCGGAGGTCAGCAGAACCACCCGACCATGCGGCCGGCCGCTACCGGCCCCAGAGTGCAGGCGGGCGAAGGCCTGGACCAGGAGCAGCGTCGCTCGAACGTTCACCGCCCAGCTCAGGTCCAGTTCCCGCGCGGTCAGCGAGACCAGGTCCTCAGCCGAGCCGCGGGCGTGATTCGCGATCAGGATGTCAGGCCGGCCCAATCGCTCAACCGCCGCTTGGATGACTGTCGCCGCAGCTGTCGCTTCGGCAAAGTCGGCGGCCAGCCATTCCAGGCGGCCTGCCCCATCCGAAAGGCCGTCCTGCAGCTGCGCTCCCAGGCCTTCCCAAGCCGCCTCGTCCGCTCCCCAACGCTGCTCTCTGTCGTGCTGCGGCCAGCCCTGGATGAGGACGTCGGCACCGTCGCCCAAGAGACGCCGGGCGATCGCGAAGCCGATCCCTATGCGGCGGCTGACGCCCGTGACGACGGCCACCCTGCCGGCCAGCGGCAGGTCGGCTCCTGACTCAGCCGGCAAAGGCAGCCACGGCGAGCTGGAGCCGGTGCCGCTCCAGCTCCTGCAGTTGTTTGTCAGCTCGCTCGATCAGCGCTCGGAGGTCGAGCTCCGGCCAGTCGGGTCGGTGGGCGGCAGCTTCCTGCAGAGCCAGCCAAAGTTCACGCTTACCGTTCACGCCCATCAGCAGAGCTTCCACCTCGAGGAAGCGGTTGAGTGGGGAGTCGCCCTCCACGCCGAGCTCGAAGACCAGGCTGCTCAGCTTCTGGAGGGTCGAGCCGGCGACGACCTTCACCTTGCTCTCACCGACGCCCAGCTGGCGCATGAAGGTAGACAGCTTTTCCTGATCCTCCTCGATCTCGCGCACGATGGGTGCCATCGCCTCCCCGAGCGCCGTGCCCTCGTGCTGCTTGCGAATGCTCTCTGCCAGATCCCGGCCGGCCACCGAGCCACCCAGATGGTCGTTCAGGTAGATCCCGATCTGCTCGTTCGAGGGCATGGCTCTCCTCCACAGGTGCTGATGTGACTCTGTCTCCAGCCGATCCTAGAGCCTAGACTCGACGTTCGTGAGATCAATCGATCGCGTCAGGGCAGCCATCGCCGGGGAAGTTGTCGATCGGCCTCCGGGTGGGGCCTGGGGCCACACTTACCGGGAGGAATGGTCGCCAGAGGAGCTGGCCCAGGTGACCATCGAGAGAGCGAGGCGCCACGGCTGGGACTTCGTCAAGCTTCAGCCCCGCGCAACCTTCTTTGCCGAGGCTTTTGGCAACCGGTATCACCCCTCAGGCCATAGGCTCAAGGGCCCAGTGCTGGATCACGCCGCGGTGAGCAGCCCGGAGGACTGGGCCGAGCTGAGGCTGGTCAACCAGAGCGCCTTTGATGACCAGATCAAAGCGCTTCAGCTTGTCGTCAAGGAGTTGGGGCCCCAGGTGCCAGTCATCCAGACTGTCTTCTCGCCGATGTCGGCGGCGTCTTACCTGGTCGCCCGGGACAGCCGCCGCCTGGTCCGGGAGCTCCGTCAGCATCCCGATCTCGTACTGCCCGGCCTGGAGAAGATCGCCACGGCGCTGATCGACTTCGGCCGCCGCAGCGTCGAAGCCGGCGCGGTGGGCGTCTTCTACGCCATCTCGCATCTGGCCACACCTGACGCCATGCCGCGTCAGGTGTACGAGCAGCTGCTGCTGCCCCTCGATCAGGAGGTGCTCGGCGCGCTGCCGCAGGCGGCCTGGTTCAACGTTCTGCATCTCTGCGGCGGCCGGCAGACGGTTGAGATCGCTCGCGATCTGCCCGTCCAGGTGCTCAGCTATTCGCGTCACGGGCGCGGCAACCCCTCTCTGGCTGAGGCGCAGGAGCGCTCAGGCAAGGCGGTCTTGGGCGGGGTGGAGCAGCGCAAAACGCTGCTCGCGGGACCCGACGAGGCGGTGCGCGAGCAGGTGCGCGAGGCAGTGCGAGAGACAGGCGGCCGCCGCTTCCTCCTCGGGCCCGGCTGCTCGGTGCCACCTCGCGTAAAGCCCCAGCGCCTGGACGTGATGATGGAGGCGCTAGCCGGCTGATGGCCCGGGTTCTGCACCTGGCCGAGATAGTTCTCTGGGTGCGGGACATGGACAGCGCTCTGGCCTTCTACCGGGATCTCTTCGGGCTGGAGCAGATCTCCGGACCTGAGCTGCGCAACCGCTTCCTCCGCGCCGGCCCGGGCGAAGGCCCGGTGCCGGAGATGATAGTGCTGGTGCCCCACCCGGAGCCGGACGGCGAGTTCCCGGCTGACAAAGCGCAGCGGGTGCTTCACCATCTTGCCTTCAACGTCAGCCGCTCCCAGTACGACGACCTTGAGCAGCGCTGCCGGGCGGCGGGCCTGGAAGTGCGGGGCGGCTTGCATCCAGTGCTTCCCGACGTGCGCACGTTCTATGTGGATGATCCGGCCGGCAATGAGGTCGAGGTCATCGGCCCCGCCTGAGGCGCCGCCATCGGCGCTCGTGCTTCATCGCCGAGACTGGACTGTGTATGTCAACCCAGGTCCAACCCCAGATCAAGATCCCTGCCCAGCTGAAGCCCGCCGACGGCCGCTTCGGCTGCGGCCCGGCCAAGATCCGGCCGCAGGCAATCGAGCAGCTCCAGCGTCAGGCAGCGACGTTCCTCGGCACAAGCCACCGGCAGTCAGGGGTGCGAGCAGTGGTGGGCCGCGTTCGCAGCGGTCTGAGCCGTCTGTTCCAGCTGCCCGACGGTTACGAGGTGCTTCTGGGCAACGGCGGCAGCACGTGCTTTTGGGATTGCGCCACCTTCGGCCTGATCGAGCGAAAGAGTCAGCACTTATCCTTCGGTGAGTTCTCGGCCAAGTTTGCAGCCGCGGCCAAGGCAGCGCCGCACCTGAGGGAGCCGGAGGTCATCGTCTCGCCCCCGGGCACACATCCGGAGGCGATCGCCAGACCCGACGTCGACGTCTACGCACTCACCCACAACGAGACGTCCACGGGCGTGACCATGCCGATCCAGCGACCTGCCGGCGCCGAGGCCCTGGTGGTGGTGGACGGGACCTCAGCCGCGGGTGGTCTGCGCGTGGACCCAGGGCAGTTCGACGTCTACTACTTCGCACCGCAGAAGTGCTTCGCCTCGGACGGCGGCCTCTGGCTTGCCGCCTGCTCGCCGGCCGCCGTGGAGCGCATCGAGGAGATACGTCGGAGCGGCCGCTGGACACCTGCCTTTCTCGACCTCGGCCTGGCGTTGGACAACTCCCGGCTGGAGCAGACCTACAACACTCCGGCCCTCGCCACGCTCTTTCTACTCGCCGAGCAGGTCAGCTGGCTGAATGAGAACGGGGGCCTGGAATGGGCGGCCGCACGCTGCGACGAGTCGGCCGAAATTCTCTACGGCTGGGCGGAGCGAACTGAGTGGACAACGCCGTTCGTGAAGCGTCAGGAGGACCGCAGCCACGTTGTGGCGACCATCGACCTGACCCCAGGCATCGACGCGGCGCACGTCTCAAAGATGCTGCGGCTGAACGGGATTGTCGACACCGAGGCGTATCGCAAGCTGGGCCGGAACCAGCTGCGGATAGCTTTCTTCCCAGCCATCGAGCCAGCTGATGTGGAAGCGCTGACCGGCTGCATTGAATACGTCGCTGAGCGACTCCAGGCCTGAAAACTCGGGCGATCAAGAAACGGAGGAGCGCTGGGGGGCGCTCCTCCGTGAAGACGTCGTGCTTAGGCGGTCGCGGCGTCGGCCGTTTGAGCCGTCCTCACCAGTTCGGCATCGATCTCCAGCTTGATCTCGTTGCTGGCCAGCGGGATGGTGCCGGCGAGGCCGTCCCAATTGAGGCCGAAGTCCTTTCGGTTGAGGGAGCCGGTGGCCTCGACCGCGACGATCTTGCTGCCGGGCTGGAAGGGATGATCGATCTCGTCTGCCACTGTGACGTCGAGCACAAGCTCCTTGGTCACGCTCCTGATGGTGAGGTCGCCGTACACCTTGAAGGTGTCGGAGCCCGTCCGCTCGGCCCGGGTGGGGCGGTAGACCGCCTGCGGATGGCCTTCCGATTCGAAGAAGTCACCCGACTTCAGATGGGCGTCACGCTGCTCATTGTTGGTGGTG
>JALZAW010000006.1 GCA_030948155.1 Candidatus Dormiibacterota bacterium
CCTCTGCAGCTACGCCACGGTTGACCTAGCGCTTGGGCTGGGATGGCCAGGAGGCGAAGAGACAGTGTTCATTCAGGCGGCCCGTGTCGCGCTGGTCCTCCGAAGTCGTGACAAGCTCGCGCGCTCCTCTGGCCTCAGCGACTACCAGATGTCGCGCTTTAGTGGCGTTGTCCTAGCTCACAACGGTCGCCCTGAGGCAGGGTCGACGCTGTCATCGCCGAGACGGAAGCTTCGTAGCCAGCAACGCCAAGGTGATCCCTGCTCCAATTGCTTGAGGCTACCTTGGCCGAACTGCCTGTCCCGTAGCATCGGTTGAACCTTGCTGGTCCACGTGATCGCCGACTACGGTCATGGCGACCTCGCCTTCGCGGAGGTCATCCAGCGCATCAAGTACTACCTGCCGGATGCTGAACCTGTCCTGACGCCGGTGCCTCCCTTCTCGACCCTGGCAGCAGGATTTTGCATAGCCCAATTGGCTCTGAACCAAGCTCCCAGCGGCACGCTGATCTACCACAATGTGGCGCCCCGGGAAGACGAGCAGGATCCCCGACGGGACAACACAGGAGAGCGTCTTGCTTTCGCCCGGCTGGCGACCGGGGTGCGAGTCATCGGGGTGAACGCCGGCTACGCCTTTGCCTTCCTTCGCGATGTGGCTCAGGATTTGCGCTGGGCGGCGGCGCCTGCTGGCGGCTCCCAGTTCCGCTCGCGTGACATCTTCCCCCAGGCCGCCGCCACCATCGCACTCGGCCAGCCGGATGGCTTGGCGCAACGGATCCCCCGCCGGGCCATTCCTCAGGTGCCCAGCAACCGCGTTGCCTACGTCGATGGCTATGGCAACCTGAAGACGACCATCAAGCCAGGCCGGGTCGAGGGCATGGCCGGGGCCCGGATTCGGCTGAAGATCGGAACCGTCGAGAGAGAGGTGATCGCGAGCGAGGCAAGCTTCGCGGTTGAGCCGGGGCAGCTGGCCTTTGCGCCCGGCAGCAGTGGTTGGCACGACGCGCGTGGCAGCGAGGCACGCTGGCTGGAGGTCTTCCTGCGGGCAGGCAACGCCTGGGAAGCGTTTGGTCGGCCTCCGGTCGGCACCCAGATTCGGCTCATTCTGGACTAGATGGACGACTTCACTCTCGGCGTCGAGGAGGAGTATCAGGTGGTCGACCCAGCCACCCGAGAACTTCGGTCTGACGCCCAGCGAGTCCTGACCAGGGCGGAAAGGCAGGTCGGAGACGAGGTGACGGGCGAGCTCTACCTTTCTCAAGTGGAGATCGGAACACCCGTCTGTCAAACGTTGGCCGAAGTCCGCCGGGAAGTCATCCGCTTACGGCGCGCCGCGGCCGGCGCGGCGGCGGAAGGAGGCTGCCGAATCGCTGCTGCCGGCACTCATCCTTTCTCCCACTGGGCGGAGCAGGAACTCACGCCGAAGACCCGGTACAGGGGGATAGTGAACCAGTATCAGCAGCTCGCGCGGGAGGAGGTGATCTTCGGCAACCACGTCCACGTCGGGATCGACAGCCGCGAGGCTGCCATCCAGATCATGAATCGAGCGCGCCTTTGGCTGGCACCCATACTGGCTCTAGCCGCCAACTCCCCCTTCTGGCTGGGCATTGACTCCGGTTATGCGAGTTTCGGTCGCGAGATGTGGCGGAGGTGGCCGATGGCCGGCGTTCCCCCCGTCTTTTCGTCCCGCGCCGACTACGACGACTTCATCCGGCTTCTGATGGAAACCAGAACCATCGCCGAACCCACGAAGCTGTATTGGGACATCCGGCCTTCGGAGCGGTTTGAGACGCTTGAGTTTCGGGTTACGGACGTCTGCATGTCGGTGGATGAGGCGGTGCTGGTGGCGGGCCTGATTCGCGCCCTAGCCCGAACCTGCCACCTGCAGGCCGAGCGCGACGAGCCTGTCCCGGGGGTGCGAACGGAACTCCTGGTGGCTGCCAACTGGCGGGCTGCCCGTTATGGCATCGACGCTGAGCTGTTGGACGTCAAGGATCCTGGCTCGGTGCCAGCCAAAACTCTCATCCAGAGCTTTCTGAGCTTCGTGCGGCCGGCGCTCGAAGAGCAGGGCGACTGGGAGGAAGTCTCGAGCCTACTAACGGCCACGCTTGCTCGCGGCAACGGCGCCAATCGCCAGCGCAAGGCCTTTGCCCGCCGACAGAACCTGGCGGACGTCGTGGACGCGGTCATTACGGAGACCTCGGTGCCGTGATATTGCTGGCTCCGGCGCCGACCTTCGTTTCGGCACTCCAGAGGGACGCGGTGCCGTCCGCTGGGGTGGCACCGGCGGCTTGGCTTCCGCCGGATGACTAGCTGAGGCCGAATTTCTCGGTAAGCCGGGGGCGTGCCGGCCTGAGTCTCTTGGCGTCAATCGATGACTTCGGCACCCGGTCGGCACGCACCACCCCCGCCACCTGACTGGCAGCCTGTCCAGCTTCGGTTGACTTCTACGCGGCCGCCTCCTCCGGCTTGGTGCCAAGCATCTGGAAGCTGTCGACCACCACTTCGCTGGCATGGCGCTTCTGGCCGTCCGGGCCGTCCCAGCTGCGGTGGTGGAGACGGCCGTCAACGTAGACCAGGCGGCCCTTCCGCAGGTAGCTGCCAGCGACCTCGGCCAGCTTGCCAAACAGCACCAGGCTGTGAAATTCGGTGTGCTCTTTGCGGCTGCCGTCCTCCTCCCTGCCGCCGAAGGAATTCGTGGCGATCCGCAGGGAAGTGACGTGCGTTCCGGCTGGGAGCGCCTTCACCTCCGGATCGGCAGTCAGCCGCCCGATGAGTATTACCTTGTTGACCATTTCTTTCTCCTTAGCTGAGTGAGGCCGGCAGGAAAGGAACTGGGTCCACCGGCCGGCCGTTGCGGCGGACTTCGAAGTGGAGATGGAAGCCCGTCGACATGCCGGTTGAGCCCATGCGACCTATCTCGCTCCCGGCCGTGACCAGCTGGCCGTCGCCCACCTCGGCCGAGTTCAGGTGGCCATAGAGGGTGAATAGGCCGCCGGCGTGCGTCAGCTGCACGTGCAGGCCGTATCCGCCGCCGCCGCTGTTGATCACCTGCACCCGACCGTCCGCCGCTGCAAAGATCGGCGTCCCGATCGCCGCGGCCAGGTCCAGGCCCGTATGGATGTGGCGCGAGGGGCAGGCAAAGGTGAATGGCTCGAGCGTGAATTCCGTGCAGCCGAACGGCTGGGTCACCACCGCGCCGTGCACCGGGAGCGAGAGCTGCACCGGGGCCGGCCCGGAAGGTGCACCGGCCGCGACAGGAGTCGTGTGCTGCCGAGGTGCCATGCCGACCGTGGAGACCACCGCGGCGATGGCGATGCCGACGAGGACGAACTTCACTGCCCTGGCCTCACTTGGCGAGTACCTTCACAGCGGCTTTCCAGGCGTGATCGGCGTCCTTCTTCGCTTCTGCGCCGGCCTTGCCGAAGACCTTGGTCGACATGCCGAGGGCGCCTGGCACCTTGAAGCAGATGTAGACGGCGGCCAGCGCGAAGAGGTGCTGGACCGGGAAGAGCGGCAGCTTCTGCCAGGTCACGTCAAGCGTGATGCCGATCTCCAAGATCAGCAGCTGCAGCGGTTGCATGAGGAGCGTGAGGCTGAACAGATGTCCCCACTGCTTGGCGTAGTGGCTGGTCTCGGGCAGCACGAACGACAGGGCAGCCAGGGGAGCGAGCACCGTAAGGATCACAAGCACCGTGAAGCGGACGATGTACACGATGGCCAGCAATCCGTATGAGAGGACAAGCGCCAGCCGCGCCAGCAGGTTCCAGGCCGGCGCCGTGAGATCGCTCGGTTGGGACACCGGCAGCAACCAGCCCACCAGGAGCTGGAAATGGTCGGCCTGGTTCGCCTTCAGCACTACCAAGTTCATTGCGTTGGTGGCCTCCACACCCGCCTGGATAAGGACGGTGGAGAAGTTGATCAGAACGGCCGCGAGCATCGCCCTGGGCAGCATCTGCCTGAGGCCGTGCTGGCTGTGCATCCCATGCGCGAACATGACGCGGAAGAACCCCCAGGTGAGCGCAACCGTCAGCGCGCCGTTCGCGACCGACTTGGTGAGCGGGAGCCATTTGCTGATCGCTTCCGTCTCGACGAACGTGTGCTTGGGGTCGTAGGGGTCGGCTGTGATGAAGACGTAAGTGGCGGCGGCATGCGCGACGTCTTGAGCGGTGCTCTTGATGAATCGCTCGATGCTGGCGAGGAAATTCAGCGCGTCACCGATCGCAGTGACTGAATCCTTGATCCCGTTCACCGTGTCCTGCAACTGGTGTAGTGCGTTCAGGATGCCGCCTGGATCGATCATGATCTGGGGCCTAGTTCGCCTCCGGTGCCGCCGCCTACTTGGGGATGGAGGCGGTCAGCACGTTGACCAGCGTTCCCGCCAGCTCGACGCCGATCGTACCGATGACAATTCGCTGGATCCAGGCCTTTGCCTCGGTGACGGCCTTGGGTTGGACGGCCGTCATCTTCCAGAGAAACGCCACCACAAACGCGAGTGCGCCGATTGATCCGACCAGAGCCTGTCCGATCAGAGTCCAGCGGTGGAGGATGTCTTGGATGGGGGCAACGTCGGGTGTCATGGGAACCTCCAGAAAACGACATGGTCTGCTGGAGGACACTTTGGCGCCCCGCGGCCTCTGCCTCAATGGAGCCTGTGAAGAGCGAGCGGACGCGGATGCCGATCGCAGAACAACCCCGGGACGGCTTCTGGCCGTCAGTCGGGCTGGAGGCCCACCTCGCCTCGACGCGTCACCGTTCCACGACGCCGTCGTTTGGGCCTCAGGAGGCGTGCTGTTGCTAACCGGCAGGGGCGCGAACAGCGCATCAACACTCTTGCGTTATCACCTCACGACTGGCGCGTTCTCGGCCACCCAGGCAGCCACCTGAGCTCGGCTGTTCACTCCGAGCTTGTTGAGAAGGTTGGTGACGTGACCCTCTGCAGTCCGCTCCGAGATGAAAAGGCGTTCAGCGATCGCGCGGTTGGTCAATCCCTCGCGCACCAAGGCGGCCACCTGGATCTCGCGGTGGCTGAGTCTTGCCCCCGCGCTCGCGTCGTCGTCGGCTGCCTCTTCGAGCGCATAGGCCTTTGCCTCCTCGATTGTGAGGCGTCGCCCCGCTGCTCTTACTGCGGACGCCTGGTGGCCGAGGCTGGCCAAGCCACGCTCCAACCACTCTCGGTTGATGTCCCAGGTGGCAGCCGGGTCGAGGCCGACCAGTTCGCAGTAGCGGTCGATCGCGCCGGCGAGGCGCACAGCACGGCGAGGCTGGTCAAGTGCGATCAAGACCGCCGCCATGGTGGCGATTCCGCAGGCGGCATGGTACCCACTAACCCGTGGAGAACGTAGGGCCTCCCGCTGGGCTAGCAAGGCGGCATCGAGCCGGCCCCGCCTGAGGTGGGCGCTTGCCAGCGTGTCGAGAGCGAATTCGAGACGCATCGGAGGGCCCACCCGTCGGGCTAGGTCGACTGCCTCGAGCGCGAGTTGTTCGGCCTCGCCGATGTTCAGACCGCATCCCATGAGCGACATCGCCCGAGAGTTCAAGCCTCGCGCCAGGCAGTCCGGATCGTCCAGGCGCCGGGCGAGGTCAATCGCCTCCTGCACCGCATCAAGGCTGCCTGAGGGGTTCCCGCCCATGGCAATAGCCATGCTTAGAAGCAGCAGGGCACAAATTTGGCCCCGTTCATCGCCCGCCTGACGTCGGTTCCGAAGAGCTTCCTCAGCCCAGGACCGGGCGGACCCAACCTCGTTTTGATGCGCTGCGATGTCGATGAGGCCTGCCAGGAGGCGAAACCGCTGTTCGGAGCCAGGGGCAGCGTGTGCGAGCCCCGCCTCCAGCCAACGACGCCCCTCACCGATGCGGGTCATTTGGAGCCAGATTGGGGCGAGCGCCCCCGCTAGGTCTGCGAGCCAGGCGGAGTCGTGATCGGCAGCGAACTCCAGAGCCAGCCGAAAGTTGGCGAGACGCCCCTCCACAAGTGCGGGATCAACACCTTCACCGCTGAGGTAGCGGCTGTCGGTGAGGGAGTGCGCCAGCGCCGTGTAATAGCGCGCGTGTGCTTCTGCGAGCGCCTCCACCTCACCCGAGGCCACCAACCTTTCGCGGCCAAAGTCCCGCAAGCTCTCGAGCAACCTGTAGCGTTCGCCCGCGTCGTCACGAACCAGCAGGACAAGCGATCGCTCAACCAGACGGCGCAGCAGCGGCATGACCTCGGCCACTGGGAGGTCTGGGCCACGGACGACGGCCTCGGCCGCCTCCATGTCGAAATCCCCGGCGAAAACGCTCAGGCGTCGAAAGAACCGTCGTTCGTCGTCGCTCAGCAGTGCGTCGCTCCACTCGAGAGCGGCTCGCATCGTGCGGTGCCTGGCCACAGCGGATCGCCGGCCGCCGACCAAGAGTTGGAACCGCTCATCGAGCCGTTGCAGGATCCGCACAGGGGTCATAGCGCCGACACAGGCCGCACACAGCTCCAACGCAAGCGGGATTCCGTCCAGCCTTCGACAGATCTGCGAGATGGTCCCCAAATTGTCCTCGGTGAGCGCGAATCGTGCGTCTGCGTGGCGGGCTCGATCAACGAATAACCTCATGGCGGCCTGCTCGGCCAGCGAGCCGACACGGTAGACCCACTCACCGCCAACACCAAGTGACTCGCGACTGGTGATCAGCAATCGAACGCGGGGACAAGCGATCACCATCGCCTCGGCTGCGTCCCCCACGTCGTCCACGAGGTGCTCGGCGTTGTCGAGGAGAACAACCGCTTCCCGGTTGCTGATGTTGGCGGTGAGACGGTCGAGGTCCGGGGTGGCCGCAGTGAGACCCATCGCAGCCGCCACCGTCAGTGCCAGGAGGGCGGCGTCGAACAGCTGCGCCAGGTCCACAAAGTAGACACCATCCGCCTTTGCCTTGGCGAACGGGCGCACAACTTCGGTCGCGAGTCGCGTCTTGCCACAACCGGCAGGCCCGACGAGCGTGACCACGCGCCCAGAGTCGAGCAGCCGTGAGACTTCGCTGAGGTCCCGGTCCCGGCCCACGAAGCTACTGAGGTAGATAGGCAGGTTGGACACCACCGTCCTGTCGCCCTGAGCGTAGCAGTGATGAAGGCCCGGGGAGCGATCCCCCGAGCCCTTGAGGAAAGGGATCGGTCAGCGGGTTGGGCCGCCGCGCTTGCGAATGGGCAGGGTGGCGCCAGAGTTTGGATCCACGGCAGGCGCCACCTGAACCACGGCTGGGGTGGCGGCCGCGGCGGCCGGGCGTGTCAGGGTCGCGCCCGGCCCGCTGTTGGGGACGGGCGCCACCGCCAAGGCAGCAGGCACCACCAGCGTGATCGCGACCGTAAGCAGGGACGCGAATCTTGAACGAAGCATTTGAGACTGCACCGCCCGCCTTCTTGTTGTGATGACGAGATGAGACGCATCCTCCCCCGGTTTCGGTTGCGCGCCACCCGGGAACCCACGGGGTTCAGTACCTGTTTCAATACCTGTTTTTCAAGCGTGTCGGCCCTGAACGTTGAGCCACGTACAGGGCGCGCAACGCTTCGCGACACCTTCCGTTTGTTGAAGCCTTCACTCTTGACAAGTGACTCATTGGTCACCTATTATCGGAGGCGTGGACGACGATCGGGTGTTCAAAGCGCTGGCGGACGCCACCCGCCGGCTGCTGCTCGACTGGCTCTTCGAGCGTGACGGCCGCACGCTCAGCGAGCTTGCCTCCGAGCTGGAGATGACCCGCTTCGGCGTCATGAAGCACCTCCGCGTGCTGGAGGAGGCGGGGCTCGTAGTCACGCGCCGGTCGGGGCGCGAGAAGCTGCACTTCCTCAACGCGGTGCCGATCCGGTTGATCCACGACAGGTGGATCGACAAGTACACCGAGCGCCGGGTCTCGGCGCTCGCGACCTTGAAACGCCGATTGGAGGAGACAAATGCAGAACACTCTGACCAGCAGCCAACAGGTCTACCAGCTGTTCATCAAGGCAAGCCCCGAACAGATCTGGGATTCGATAACCAAGCCTGAGTTCACCGCGAAGTACTTCTTCGGCGCCCACGTGGAGACGACGGCAGAGGTGGGTTCGCCGTTCCGGCACCACTCACCCGATCGGTCAAGCTTGTGGGGCGACGAGACCGTCCTCGAGTCCGAACCACCGCGAAGACTGGTGGTGACCTGGCGCTCGCTCTACGATCCTGAGCTGGCTGGTGAGCCGCCCAGCCGAGTCAGCTGGGACATCGAGGCGCAGGAGGGTGGCTTCTCCAAGCTGACAGTCAGCCACGATCACTTGGAAGGCTCACCCAAGACAGCGGAGAGTGTTTCGGGCGCTGGCTGGATGATGGTCCTGAGCGGCCTCAAGACAGTGCTCGAGACGGGGCGGCCGTTGACTGACGGCTGACAAGTGCCTAGCCGATCGTCCTCGAGTTGTTCACCGGTGGTCATGTAGCAGTCGAGGCGGGTGGCCGGTATCGACCGCCCGCCCCCTACCAGAGCTGGCGCCAGGTGCGGTCAGCGACCAATCCCTATCTCATGGAACTGCCGCACCACCAGGAACACTGCCAGGGTGCTGAATCGAAACGCTGGCCCGCGGCGGGATCACGGTCCGCACTGAGGAACCGAGCGCCGCTGCGACCATGGCGATCCTGGCCAGGGCGAGCAGCACCCGGCCGGCCAGTTGGAGATAGATCACTGCGGCAGCCAACCTGTTGTGTTCTTCACAACCGAGGCTGCCTTTGGCAAGCCGGCTCCTCACGCTAGACGGATGAGCACGATGACGATGGTCGCGGAGACACGCCCAGCCGGCAGCACCTCGTTCAAGGGCTTTTCGCCCAACGCGCTGGAATTCCTCCAAGAGCTGGAGAGGAACAATGATCGCAACTGGTTCCGGCTGCACGAGTCTGACTATCGCCGGCTCATAACCGAGCCGGCCTGCGCCCTGGTCACCAGCTTGGCGCCGCTGCTGCGCAGCAAGCTCGGCGCGGAGCTCAGGATCGAGCCGCGATCCGGAGGCTCGCTGCTCCGCCCCCAGCGAGATGCTCGCTTCACGCCCAAAACCCCCTACCGCCCGTACCTGGAACTGTGGTTTTGGGAGGGCGAGGGGCCGAGCCGTCGCCATCCCGGCTACTTCTTCCGCGTCACGCCAACCGGCAACTGGTTGGGGGCCGGGCTGAGGTCCTTTCCGCCTGATGCGCTGGCCGAGTACCGGCGCGCAGTGGAGGAGCCGAGCCGCGGCTTGCAGCTGGCGCGGTTGCTCAGACGCCTCCAGAGCCGGGGTTGGCAGGTCGAGGGCGCCTGTCTGAGCCGCGTGCCAGCGCCGTATCCGCAGGACCACGAGCGGGCAGGCCTTCTTCGCTATACAGGCCTTGTCGTGCAAGGCTCCACTCTCCCAGCGGAGGCGCTGTTCGACCCGGATCTGCCCGCCCGCTTGCTCGAGGCCTATCGCAGCCTCAAGCCGCTTCACTGCTGGCTGGTCAATCTGCTGTCGACAGTCGCACCCCCGCCATGAGTTTGCGACTCTCTCGAGAGCCTTCAGCGACAGATCGCCTCGACCGCAATAGACCCCGGCCGCATCTGCCGCGAGTTGTGCCCGGTCCCAAATTCGGGCACATCCCCCGGCAACGCTCACGGACGCTGGCCACCCTGACGAGCAGAAGTCGTCTTGGGCGCGACCACCTCATTCTCGAAGGCGGGAGCCGCCGTGCGGGCCCCACTTTGCTGCCGCGAAGCCTTCGGCACCCGTTTGGCTCCCTCCGCTCTGGGCTTCCAGAATTTGGCGTCGCAGGCTTTTAAGCTTCCACTCGCTCGCTGATTGGGGGCGAGGCAAAGCCGCGTGCTTGCAGCGGCTGCACCTGCGAACGAGTGCGGAGCGCAGTCTCTTGCCCCCGACGGCTCAGCTCATCGAGGATCTGCATGAGGGGAAACAGCTGGCCCTGAGCCGGGGAAGTGTAGGCGAGAATGCGAGCCATTGGGCCTCCTCCAGTAACGGAATCAGGAGCTCGAACAAGGCGAGCTCGGTCTGGCGGCGACTTAGAACGACATCGCGCCGGGTGTAGACATCGCGGACCGCCACGAACTGGGCCAGCCGGCGCTCCCGCTTCATTCCCTGAGTCGGGGCGGGGGCGCTCGCGGAGACCCGTGCGCACCAGTCTCGATGTTGTCGAGCTGCCGGCGCCGCGGCCCATCGCCGAGCGGTATCTGCGATTCTGGAGAGGTGGGCGATCTCAGCAGCTACCGCCAGAAGCGCGACTTCCAGTCGACTGTCGAGCCGGCCGGCGAGCGGCAAGCAGGACTGACGCCGGGCGAGGGCCAGCTGACTTTCGTCGTTCAGGAGCACCACGCCCGCCGTCTCCACTGGGACTTCCGCCTGGAGCGCGACGGCGTGCTCGTCTCCTGGGCGGTGCCGCGGGGGATCCCTCAAGACCCCAAGCGCAACCACCTGGCTGTTCACGTCGAGGACCATCCGCTGGAGTACGGCGGCTTCGAAGGCGAGATTCCCGCGGGCAACTACGGTGCGGGTCAAGTCAGCGTCTGGGATCGCGGCACCTATGAGACGCACAAGTGGGAACTGGAAGCCAAGAAGAAGGAGGTCATGATCACACTGCACGGCCAGCGCACCGTAGGCCGCTATGTGCTCTTCCAGACCGACGGCAAGAACTGGATGATGCACCGCATGGATCCACCCCAGAAGGCAGGTTTCGAGCCGGCGCCCGAGCAAGTGGTCCCGATGCTCGCCAAGCTGGCCGCCGGGCCGCCGACGCCAGAGGAGGCCTGGGCCCACGAATTCAAGTGGGACGGCATCAGGGCAGTTGCTTTCATCGATGGCGGCCGGCTGCGGCTGATCACGCGTAATCAGGAGGATGTGACGGCGCGCTACCCGGAGCTCCGGGCCCTGGCCGAGGCGCAGGGCGGACGCTCCATGGTGCTTGACGGCGAGGTGGTGGCCCTGGGCGAGAGCGGAGCCCCCAGCTTCGAGCGCCTGCAGCAGCGGATGGGCCTCACGGCGCCGACGCAGATCAGGCGTAAGCAGGCCGAGGTGCCCGTCGCCTTTCTGATCTTCGATCTCCTCTACCTGGACGGCGAGAACCTCATGCCGCGGCCGTACCGAGAGCGTCGGGGCAGGCTGCAGGATCTTCAACTGGCCGGAGCCACCTGGCAGGTGCCCGAGCACCAGGTCGGCGGCGGCGAAACCCTGCTGGAAGCCAGCAGCCGGCTGGGCTTGGAGGGCGTGATGGCCAAGAAGCTCGACAGCCCCTACGACCAGGGGAAGCGCAGCGGCGCCTGGCTCAAGATCAAGAACCACTGGCGGCAGGAGCTGGTGATCGGCGGCTGGATAGCGGGCGAAGGACGAAGGGCCGGCAGTGTCGGCTCGCTGCTCGTGGGCTACTGGGAGGGCGAGAAATTCGTTTACGCCGGCAAGGTGGGAACGGGCTTCACGGATAAGACGCTTGACCAACTCGAGGCAGCGCTCGCACCGCTGGCACGTGACACCTCACCCTTCGCGGCCGGCAAACCGCCCCGGACCGCGCGATTCGTGGAGCCGGTTCTGATCGCCGAGTTCGAATTCGCCCAGTGGACCACGGGCGGTCAGCTCCGGGCTCCCGCCTTCAAAGGGCTGCGCCAGGACAAGGATCCGAAAACTGTCGTGCGCGAGAGGCCGGCCCGGTGAGCCCCGCTTCAAAGCCCGTGGAGGTGCGGGTGGAAGACCGGTTGTTGAAGCTGAGCAACCTGGACAAGGTCCTCTGGCCTGAAGCCGGCTTTCGCAAGGGTCAGATGATCGAGTACTACACCAAGATCGCGCCCGCGCTGCTGCCTCATCTGAAAGGCCGCCCGCTGACGTTGAAGCGATATCCAGACGGGGTGGACGGCATGATGTTCTACGAGAAGAACTGCCCCAAGCATCGACCGCCCTGGGTGAAGACCGCCAAGGTCTGGTCCCACGGGAACAATCGAGACATGTTCTACTGCCTGGTCGAAGACCTCCCGACCTTGGTCTGGCTGGGCCAGCTAGGCACCATCGAGCTGCACACCTCACTCTCGCTGGCGCGCGCACTTCCGCAGCCCCGCATGCTTGTCTTCGATCTCGATCCGGGGCCCCCTGCGACTATCGTCGAGTGCTGCCAGGTTGCCATCTGGCTGCAGGAGTGGTTCGCAGGTCACAAGCTCAAGTCCTACTGCAAGACTTCCGGCTCGAAGGGCCTGCAGCTCTATGTGCCCCTGAACAATCCACGCATCGACTACGCGTTGACGAAGAAAATCAGCAAAGGGCTCGCCCAAAAACTTGAGCGAGACCGACCTGACCACGTCGTTCACATGCAGCGCAAGACCCTGCGTGAGGGCAAGGTACTGATCGACTGGAGCCAGAACGATCAATACAAGACGACTGTGAACGTTTACTCGCTGCGCGCCCGGGCCCAGCCGACGGTCTCCACCCCCGTGACCTGGGAAGAGGTGGAGCAGTGCTTGCAGGGGAGCGATCCCAACCTCTTGGTCTTCGATTGGGAAACCGTTCTCTCGCGGTTCGAGCGGCAGGGCGACCTCTTCGAGCCGGTGCTGACGCTCCGGCAGCGGCTGCCGGACGCAGTGTGAGAGGGCCGGCCAGGCCGCGCGTGGTGATAGTGGGGGCCGGCTTCGGCGGCCTGACGCTGGCCCGAGCGCTCCGCCACGTTCCCGTCAACGTGACCCTCGTCGACCGCAACAACTATCACCTGTTTACGCCGCTCATCTACCAGGTCTCCACGTCGCTGCTGGACCCCTCGCAGGTGGCTCAATCAGTTCGCAAGCTGGTCCGTCCGCTGAAGAACTGCGAATTCTGTCTGGCCGAAATGACAGGTGTGGACCTGGATCTGAGACAGGTCACGACCGATCGGGGTGACCTCCCCTTCGACTATCTCGTGTTGGCGACTGGCAGTGTGAACAACTACTTCGGCAACCGATCGCTGGAGCGCCGTTCACTGGCGTTGAAAGATCTGCCCGAGGCCATGGCTCTGCGCAACTGGATCTTGGCAACCTTCGAGCGCGCCAGTTGGGCTCCGCCTGAGCAACGCCAGGCATACCTGAGCTTCGCAGTGGTCGGCGGCGGACCCACGGGGGTCGAGTTTGCCGGAGCCCTGTCCGAGCTGATCAGGCTCGTGCTGCGCAAGGACTTTCGCCAGCTCGATGTCGGCCAAGCGCGCATCACCCTGATCGAGGGCACCGACCGCCTGCTGGGCGCCTTCCATCCCCGTCTCGCCGCCACTGCCTTGCGCTCACTGGAGAGGAAGTCAGTGGCTGTCCGGTTGGGCGTCATGGTGCAGGAAGTGCAGAACGGCCGGTTGCAGCTGAGCGATGGCAGCACGTTCCAGGCCGGAACAGTTGTCTGGACGGCCGGTGTGCGAGCCGCCGACACCGGCAAGCTGCTCGAAGTGCCACTCGGAAGTCAAGGCCGAGTACCTGTCGACGGCCACCTTCGCCTGGCGGAGCGCCCTCAAGTCTTCGTGATCGGCGACCTGGCGGCGCACGAGGAGCTGCCCATGTTGGCGCAGCCAGCGATGCAGGAGGCTCGGCACGTGGCTCGGGCGATCGCGGCCGATCTGCGCGGCACCGGGCTGGAGCCGTTCCGCTATCGCGATCCCGGGATCATGGCCACCATCGGCCGCAATTCAGCAGTGGCCCAGATCGCCGGCGTGCGCCTCAGCGGCTTCCTCGGCTGGACCGTCTGGCTGGTCGTCCACCTGATGAACATCGTCACTCTCCGGGCACGTCTGGCCACCCTGCTCAACTGGGCGTGGGATTACTTCTTCCTGGATCGGCCAGTGCGCATTCTCGTCCGAGCCAACGACCCTCCGGAGGACCGGTGAAGCGAGCTTCCGGCACCCTGCCGCCGCTGCGTCACCTCCCTCTCACCAGCCCGGCGCAGCTGTCACCGGGACCGGTTTGGCGGTGCTTTGATTGAGAAAATGAGCCGGGCGGGGCGAATCTTTTTGGCGGCGCTGCTGGCGGCTTCGGCCGCCTGCTCCACGAACCCCGCCGACGTTGTCAAGCCACCTGACGCCAAACAGGTGTTGCAGCAGGCGGGCAGCGCCATGGCCGGCCTCCAGAGCGCTGCGATCTCGGCGAAATTCGGCTCCGGCATCACCCTGCAGGGACTGGAACTCGTCTCGGCCAGCGGTCACATCAGCCGGCCCAGCAGCAGCGACGTGGTGGTGAAGGTGAAGCGCGGCGACTACCTGCTCGACGTGCGGCTGATCACCGTTGGCGGCCATGCCTACATCCGGCTGCCCTTCGCCAGCTTCACGGAGCTGAGCGGCAGCTCAGGTGTGAGCATCCCGGATCTGGCCCAGGTTCTGGATCCCAGCCACGGATTGCCGGCTGTGCTGCCCCGCGGCCGCCAACCCAAGTACGCCGGCGGTGAGCAGGTAAATGGGGTGGACTGCAACCACGTCGACACGACCTATTCCGCCGCCGACATAGGTCAAACGCTCGGTGGTCAGGCGCCGGCGTCCGACGTCAAGGCCTCGGTCTGGGCCGGCAAGCAGGATCACCTGGTAAGGAGAGCCAAGCTTTCCGGCGACTTGCTGCAAAGCGCCAAGCCAGTGGACGTGGACCTGACCCTGACCGAGCTGAACCAGCCGGTGAGGGTTACTCCGCCGCCCCTGCCTACGCCCGGCAGCCAACCCTCCCCGGCATCGGGCCTGCCCAGCACACCGCCGACTCCGGCCGTGCCCCCGGGGCAGCCGCACCCCTCTCCGGCTGCCGGCGGCTGAGGCCTGGCCGTCCAGCGACCGTCCTCTCGGCAAGCGCTCCGGCTAGCGCTGTTCGCGGCCGGTTTGGCGCTGGGCGCCGTTGACACCTATGCGGTGGTCACGCTGCTGCCGCAGATGATGGCCTCTCTGGAATTGCCGATCGACCACATCGAGCAGGCCACCCCGATCGTCAGCGGCTTCTTGGCCGGCTACGTGGTCGCCCTGCCGCTGCTGGGCACGTTCTCGGACGCCCGCGGCCGGCTCCCGGCCTATGCGGCTGGCCTGCTGCTCTTTGCGCTGGGTTCACTCTTGACCGCGACCGCCGGGTCCAGCGCCGTACTGATCAGCGGCCGGACCCTTCAGGGGTTGGGCGGCGGCGCCTTGGTGCCGCTCTCGCTCGCACTTGCCGCCGACCTCTTTTCCGGCGCCCGCCTCGCTCCCGCGGTGGGCGGGGTGTCGGCGGTGCAGGAGGCCGGCAGCGTGCTGGGACCGGTCTGGGGGGCCGCTCTGGCGGGGTGGCTGGGGAACTGGCGCGGCGTTTTCTGGCTGAATCTGCCGCTGGCCGCCTTCCTGCTCGGCGGTCTCCTGCTGACGGCTAGCAGGGACGGCGCACGGGCGGCGCAGCCGAGGCTCAGTGGCGTTGACTGGGTGGGGGCAGTACTCTTCGGCCTGGCGCTGGGTCTCGTCGTCCTGGCCCTCTATCCCGACGAGCCCAGCCGGCACGCACTCAACTCGATGGTGGCACCCCTCGGCGTGGCGGCGGCGGCGGCGGTGGCGTCGTTTGTCTGGTGGCAGCGGCGGCGGGTGGAGCCGCTGGTCGGAGGGGTGTTGGTCCGCAGTCCAGCGCTCTGGGCGTCCCTCGTCGCAAACGTTCTCGGCGGCGCGGCGCTGGTCGTCGCGCTGGTCGAGGTGCCGCTGCTTGGCCGCGGCGTATACGGCCTGAGCACCACGAACGCCGGGCTTCTCCTCACCCGCTTCCTGCTCGGCCTGCCCCTGGGAGCGCTGGCCGGTGGCCTGCTGGCCGGCCGGCTGGGGAGAAGGATCACAGCGATCGCCGGATTCTGCCTCGCGGCAGCGTCCTACGTGCTGATGTCGACGTGGGGCGGTCAGGAGCTGACGGCTTCCCCGCTGCGGGCGGAGCTGGAGCTGGCGCTGGCCGGCGCGGGCTTCGGGCTCGTCATCGCTCCACTGACAGCTGTAGTGATAGAGGTGGCCGGTCCTCGGCAGCGCGGCCTTGGCGGCAGCCTCGTCGTCCTGGCCCGCACCCTGGGCATGGTGCTCGGACTGGCGGCCCTGACCGCTTACGGTTTGGCTCGCTTTCAGCGGATCTTCGACGCCCGCTCCTGCGGCACGCCCAGCGGCGCCAACCTGGGAGAGCAGGTTTCCGCGCTCGAGACATGCACTAAAGGAGCGCTCCTACAGGAATATCGCGAACTGTTCCTCATAGCTGCCGCGGCCTGCGTGCTGGCAGCTTTGCTCGTCGCGGTCTGGTTGAGGACGCCAACCATCCCTCCCAACGCATTGCCGGCGAAGCCCGCACGAAGCGTCAGCGCCGCTCCGTAGCCACCACAATCGGGAGCACCACCTTGCGCAGATACTCCTCCGCGGCGCGGATCGCCTGGGAAAGAATGCTCCACTCGCTAGCTTCCCAGCGCGCCTCCTCGCGGTTCAGCTGACCGACCTGCTGCTTGCTGATGCCCGCCGCCGGAGCCGGCGAGGAGGCCTTGGCTTGACGCGGCTTGGTGCCTGAACCTGCCGGGTGAGAAGTTGAGGTCGAGGGGACCAGGGGCGCCGCCGGCGGCTGCTGACTGTCGCTGCCGATCGCTGGGTGCAGGGGCTGAGTCACTCTGGCGACGGCGGCTGGGACGCGCTGCTGCCAGAGGTGGACGGCAACGTAACCGAGCCCTGCAACAACCGCCAGCTCCAGGACCAGCAGCACGACGAACGGTGGCTTGCGGAAGCGAATTTCCCTCATGCCGCCCACCGTAGAGGTCGGACTGGGCGACGCCAACGCCGCGTGTGAAGGAGCTCCACCCAGGCCGAGCGGCCGGTCGGATGGCAGACCGGTCAGGCGATGGCGGCCAGTGCCTGCAGACCGCGCTCGATGGTCTCCAGGCGCTTGGGGAAGCTGAAGCGCACGTGCTTGCGGCCCAACTCGGGGTGCGCGTAAAAACTGGAGGCGGGCACGGTGGCCACGCCGGCCGTCGCGATCAGCTGTTCGGCGAAGGCCACGTCATCGACTTCACTCAACTCACTGAACCCGGCCATTACGTAATAGGCGCCGGCCGGAGGTGAGACTGTGAAGCCGCGAGCGAGCAGCCCGGCCACGAGCAAGTCCCGGCGCTCTCGATACTCCCTCAGATAGCGCTCGTAGAAAGCCTCAGGCAAGTGCAGACCTGCGGCGACCGCGATCTGCAGAGGATGGGCCGTGCCCACCGTCAGGTAGTCATGGACCTTCCGAATCCCGGCGGTCAGCCGCGGGGGTGCGATCAGCCAACCGATCCGCCAGCCGGTCACCGAGTACGTCTTGCTGGCGCCGCTGATCGTGATCGTCCGCTCCGCCATGCCGGCTTGGGTGGCCAGGCTCACGTGTTCTCCCTCGTAGACCAGGTGCTCGTAGATCTCGTCGGTGATGGCTGTCACATCCCACTCCTGGCAGAGCTCGGCAATGAGCTGGAGCTCAGCGCGGCTGAAGACCTTCCCAGTCGGGTTGTGAGGAGTGTTGACGATGATGGCCTTCGTCCGGGCGGTGAAAGCGGAGCGTAGCTCGTCGGGATCAAAGCTCCAGTCGGGTGAGCGCAGCTGCACAAATCGGGGCCGCGCTCCGACCAGGAGCGTGTCAGGCACATAGCACTCGTAGAACGGCTCGAAGACGATTACCTCGTCGCCCGGCTCGACAGTGGTGAAGAGAGCGGCGAGCATCCCCTCAGTGGCGCCGCAGACAACGGTGATCTCGTTCTCGACGTCCACAGGCCTGCCCCAAAGGCGGGACTGGAAGGCGGCGATCGCTTCACGCAGGGTGGGGGCGCCCCAGGTGATTGCGTACTGGTGGTAGTCACCCCCTCGATCCAGCGCCGCCTGGGCGGCGGTGACTATCTCAGGCGGGGGTTCGAAGTCTGGAAAGCCCTGAGCGAAGTTGATTGCCCGTGCCGGCCCGTGCAGTCGCAGGTTGCGCATTGTCATGTTGCGGATGACCGAATCCGGGAAGCTGGCGACCTTGCCGCTGAGGCGAGCGCTCATGGAACGGCGGCCGGAAATCAGTGCCGAAGGTGAGCAGCGTCGAGACGGAACTCGGTGCCCCCGCAGCGGGCACAGCGCTCGGGCGGCTGAAGGCCATGCTCGGCGTGGGCGCACGAATTGCAGGTCCAAACCTGAGCTGTGAAGAAGCCGAGAATGTCGGAACGGCTGACAAGTCCGACGAGACGCCCCTCCTTCAAGATGGGCAGGCGCCGAATCCGTTCGCTGGCGAAGAGCTGGGCGGCCTCATCGATGCCGGTGTCCTCGCTGATCGAGATCACGTGGTGGGTCATAATGTCGCCGACTGTGCTGCCCTTCTTGGCGATCACGTCAACTTCGGAGAGCACGCCCACCACATAACCTGCCTCGTTGATCACCGGCGCCCCAGACAGGCGCCGCTCGGCGAGCTTCTTCGCGGCCTCTGAGACGGGGGTGCTCTCCCCGAAAGTGAGCACCTCCTTGGTCATCACTTCCTTGATCGGAATCATGAGGTGGCAAGCAGTCTAGCTATTGCCGCCGGCTCGAAGTTCCCGCCCGAAAGGAGGAGACCGATGCGCCTCGCTCCGGTGGGAAGCTTGCCTGCCAGGTAGGCCGCGAGTGGCAGGGCGCCGGTTGGCTCCAGGGCCAGCTTCAGCTTGAGCCAGGCGGCTCGGGTAGCCTCTGCGATCTCGCTCTCGCTGACGGTCACAATGTCGTCGACCAGCCGCCGGCGAATGGCCACCTCAAAGGTGCAGGAACCGATGGCTGTAGTACGCACACCGTCGGCGAGAGTGGTCGGGGACTCTTTCAGCGAGTGGATGGAGCCGGTACGGAAGCTGCGGGCTGCGTCGTCGGCGGACTCGGGCTCCACTCCCACCACCGTGAGGTCAGCATTGTGAGCCTTGGCCGACAGCGCTGAGCCGCTGAGTAGGCCGCCACCCCCTGTCGGGACTGCCAGCACCTGCAGCTCCGGCTCATCCGCCAGCAGCTCGCGGGCGGCCGTGGCCTGACCGTGCACGATGTTCCAGTCATCGAAGGGGTGGACCAGAGTGAGACCGCGCTCCGCGATCGCCTCGCGCAGCTTCTCCTCTCGGTTGGCGAAGGTAATGCCGCGCTGGATCACCTCGGCTCCCAACGAAAGCGTAGCGGCGACCTTGGCCGGATTGGCGTCCTCGGGGATGAGGATCACCGCCCGCAGCCCCACCGCCTGCGCGGCGAGGGCCAACGCTTGGGCGTGGTTGCCGGAACTGACAGCTATGACGCCCTTCGTCTCAGGTTGTTCGGTACGGAGCTTCAAGACCGCATTGAAGGCACCGCGCACTTTGAAGGAGCCTGTGACCTGGAAGCACTCCGGCTTGAGCCTGACGAATTCGTCCAGATCGGTGCTGAGCGCCGGCGTGCGCCGGATGTGCGGTTGGATGCGGTCAGCCGCCTGCGCGATGAGCTCCGCCTGCTCACGCAGGAACGAGGCATTGTCCGCCGGGGCCGTTTGACTGACCAACGACTGCTGATGCCCCCGTTCAGCCACTGATGCGCGTGTGCCAGGCGTCGGTGCTTAGGGCCAGCGTGAAGGGGCCGTCGTTCTCCAGGCTGACCGTCATGGTGGCGCCAAAGCTACCGGTCCGGGTGCTGATCCCGCGCCCGCTCAAGTCTTCAGCAAAATGTTCCAGCAGAATCGCTGCACGAGCGGGGTCGCCGGCGCCGAGGAAGCTCGGCCGGCGGCCGCGGGATGAGTCGGCATATAGCGTGAACTGAGAGACCACGAGCGCCTCCCCACTGACGT
>JALZAW010000152.1 GCA_030948155.1 Candidatus Dormiibacterota bacterium
TCCATCAGGCGATTCTGTCTCGTGTGCGGATTTAGGCGCCTAGGCAGGTTGATTGAGACCGTAGCGCAGGAATAGGTACGAGCCGCTTGCCTTGACGGTGTGCAGGCGAGCCTGAGCGAAGCTGCCAGGCGGTAGGGCCAAGCCCTCGAGGAGGCCGAGCCGGTCCGCATCAGCCAGGCGGCCCGCCAGAACCGGGGCGACTGTCAGGAACAGCTGGTCCAGCGCTCCGTCCGCCACGAGGCTGCCGAGAAGGTGCGGGCCGCCTTCGGTCAGCAGGCGCCGGCAACCCTGGTCGAGTACCGCCTGCTTGATGGTTTTTCCTAACAGTGGTGGGGTGCCCAGCGACCTCACATCGCACTTCGCCGGCAGGCGGCGGCGCAGGGTTGCGGCGGCGGCGTCGCTCGTGAGCACAAGCGCTCCTTCGCCGAGAGCCGGTTCGGCCGGATCGATCTCCCCCTGGGCGGTCACAACCACCAGCAGGGGATCAGTGGTCGCCAGCGACCTGTAACCGCCGGCTTCCGGCGGCCCCAGCTGAGCGGCCGACCAGCGTTGGCCGCCCTCGCTGCGCAGAGTGCCGGCGCCCGTGATGACCGCATCCGCCAGCGCCCGGAGCAGGCCCATGACGAACCGGTCAGCGGCGTTTCGGCCCGAGATGTCGGAGCCCGAGCCGCGACGGTGTTCCAGGCCAGCCACCCCGTCGATGCTGGTGACCACATTCGCGCTCAGGCTGCCGGGGTCCAGCTGAAGGCCTCCGTCGTAGAGCCGGCTCAGGTCGGGCGGCAGTTCGCCACCGGCTTTCGGCTCTCTGAACAGCGTGACCAGCGGCTCCATGCAGCCCAAGCATGCGGCACGCCCGGCTCGACTACCTTTCAGCCATGGATTCGCTTGCCGCGCCAGCGTCGACGGGCAGCTGGGGTCGGACTCTGCGGCTCGCTCTGCTCGTCCTGGCGCTGGAGGCAGGCCGGACGTTGGCCGGCCGGATGCCTGGTTGGGCGAGTCTGTCACTCCTGCTCGGCGGCCTGGCGCTCTGCCTGACAGGTGCGCGGAGTTCGCCCGCGACCCTCGGCCTGGGCTGGGATCGGCTTCCGGAGAGGCTGTTGGGTGGCCTGGGCCTGGCGGTCGTCCTGCTCCTGCCTGCAGCTGCGAGGTGGGGCGGCGGCCCCTCTCTGGGTCCTGAGCTTGCCCTTGCAGCGATAGCCGTCTCGGTGGGCGAGGAGATCGCGTTCCGCGGCGTCCTCTTCAACGTTTTGCGCGAGGTGGGTGGTCCCGCGCTGGCGGTTCTCGGCAGCACAGCGCTCTGGACGCTTGGCCATGCGCTCGCCCATCCTCCCCAATTTCTCCCGGCCGTTGCCGGGGTAGGTCTGCTGCTCGCCCTCTGGCGGTGGGCCTGCCGAGACCTGGTCGGGCCGGTCGTGGGTCACGTGCTGGCGGATCTCGCGCTGTGAGGCGCAAGCCGGCGATCCTCCTGTTACTGGCAGCCGTCGCTTACCTCCTGGCCGCCTGGGCGGTGACGCCCGGCTTCTATGACGGCTTCACGCAGCAGCAGCCCTACCGCTGGACCAGTCCACCGCCAGCCTTCAAGAACAACAACCAGCCGCCGCTCTCCGGGCGAGCCCAGGCCAAGGTGGCAGCCAACGGCCAGGTGGATCCCGGCACCGCGGCGACCGACGACGGTCAGGCCTCGGTCACCTACGCGCCAGGCGCCTTCGTCGCCCCCGCCGATCGCTCTCCGGTGACCATCAGCGTTGCTCCGGTTGCGAGTTACGCCAATCTGAGCGGGCTGCAGGTGGCTACCAATGTGTACTGCTTCACAGCCAGCGCG
The DNA here is from genome assembly GCA_030948155.1 of Candidatus Dormiibacterota bacterium. Taxonomy (GTDB): domain Bacteria; phylum Chloroflexota; class Dormibacteria; order Dormibacterales; family Dormibacteraceae; genus Dormiibacter. The sequence continues at coordinate 1,823 of JALZAW010000152.1, forward strand.
CCCCTGGCGCAGGGGAAGGACTTGCTGATCACGCTCACCTACTCAGACCAGCTGCCGGCGCCCGCTGACATCTATGGCTACCGCGACCAGGGGCCGTGGCGAAAGTTGGGCAGCACAGGCTCCCCGGCCCCGTTCACCATCTCTGTTCGCAGCGCCGGCCTGGGCTGCTTCGCGGGCGCCTACCCCGCCCAAGCGGGGCAGAACGCGCAGGGGACTCGGCTGGGCGGTGGCCAGACGCTGCCGATCATAGTTGCCGCGGCGATCCTCATCCTGGTGCTGGCAGGCCTCCCTCTGGCACTCCTGCGGCGGCACCAGGGAGAGTCACCAGCGCCTCCACCATCTGCCGACCGACCCTCCGAACCGAGGCATCGCAAGCGCCGACCAGGCGGCCGCCGCTAATCGCTAGGCAGTAGACCCTCGTCTCGGAGCCGCCGAAGCGACTGCTCGAAGGCGGCTGCCGTGTGCTCAATGTCGGCTTCCGTGTGAGCGCTGGAAACCAGGCCTGCATTGCCGTGAAAGATGTGGACGCCGTGAAGCAGCATGGCGGCCTGGAGGGCGTCGGCGACATCGGTCGGGACGCCCTGCTTCAACTCTGCGGCTCTGGGGCCCAGAGCCCACTCGCTGGAATCACCGGCAGGGCGGTCGCCTGAAACCACCCGGAAGGTTGAGCTCTCCCCATAGACGAAGCCGTTCACGCCCGCCCTGTCAAAGGCAGCCGCCAGCTCGGAGCGCAGCCACTGGGCCAGCTCGTCGGCGCGGGACTGCTGGGAACCGTCGGCGACCGCGTCGAGCATGGCGATCCCCGCCGCTGCGGACAGGGGATGGCCGTTGTGCGTGCCGGGGTGGCTCACCTTCACGGCGTCCCCGGTGCGGAAGCTCAGCACTTCCATCACCTGAGCCGAGCCGGCCAGAGCTCCGCCCGGCATACCGCCGGCCACTATCTTGGCCAGGCTCGTCAGGTCGGGCGTCACCCCGGCCAGCTGCTGAACGCCGCCGGGCGACCAGCGAAAGCCCGTCACCACCTCGTCGAACATGAGCAACGTGCCGGTCGCGGCGGTCAGCCGGCGCAGTCCTTCCAGGAAGTCCCGCGAGAGGGGCAGCGCGCCCCAGCTGGCGCCGCTTGGCTCCAAAATCACCGCCGCCACTCGCCTCTCGCTGAGGGCGGTCTCGACCTGGCCCAGATCCGGCCTGACCACCCGGGTGACCTCCATCAGGGCGGCGGGCACGCCTGTCGGGGCAGAGCTACCGGGCGGCAGGTCGGCGCCGATCTTGGCAGTGTCGTGCCAGCCATGGAAGTGACCTTCGAACTTGAGCACTTGATCCCGGCCCGTGAACCCGCGGGCGACCTGGAGGCCCAGCATGGTGGCCTCGGTGCCGCTGCTGGTGAAGCAGACTCGCTCAGCCGCCGGGACCAGCTGGCAGATGCGCTCAGCCCACACGGCCTCCAGCTCGTGCGAGGCGCCGCCGTGGAGCAGCCGATCAGCGTTGGCGCGGATGGCTTCCACCACCTGAGGCGGGTTGTGGCCGAGCAGTAGAGCTCCGTGTCCCATCACGTAGCAGATCAGGTCATGCCCGTCGGCGTCCTGTTTGTGGCTGCCTGCGGCTTTGCTGACGACAAGAGGGAAGGGCGTGGCGTGCCGGATGTCGTGGGTGATGCCGCCGGGCAGGCTCTGACTGGCGCGGAGGAAGAGCTCGCGAGAGCGCGGGTTTGCCGCCGCCCACTCTTCCAAGATGGGGGAGCTCATGGCTCCTCAGTGTCGTACTTGACGGCTTCAAAGAGGGTTCTGCAGGCCCGGCAGCGGTACTGCAGCGTCATCGCCTGCGTGCCAAAGAGGGAGATGACCGCCGCGCGCTCAGAGCCGCAGTGGGGGCAGCGCGGGCTGATCCGGGGCAAGCTTGGTTCTGCTGAAGGCTCAGGCTCGGGCGGCCGCGTACCGGTTCTCCTCCAGCCCGCGCAGCATGCCGAAGGTGCGCTCGTCGATCTGCCCTGCGCGGGATCGCCGGCGCCGGGCATCCCAGGTCGACCAATCGAGCTGGAGCGCAGGGGCAGCGGTCTCCAGCCGCTCCTCCAGCCGCGCTCGGAGTTCGCCTGGACCCAGGGCAAGGGCACCTGAGCCATGCAGCTGGGCCACCTCGCCGTCGGGCGGGCCGAACCACTCCAACGCCTCCTGCCAAGCGGCGGTCAGTGGCGCCTGGTCGATTCCAGCCCGGAGCCAGCTCCGGCCGTGCAGGAAGTGGTAACGCTCCTCCATCAGCATCTTGCGCAGACGGGTCCTCAGCACCTCAGAGCTGCCTTCCACCATAGCCTGCAGCATCACGCTGAACGCCGTGTCCAGGACTGCGTTGGCGGCCACGAAGTGGCCCCAGGTGGGGAAGGATTCGTCGAAGTAGGCGAGGTTGCGATACTCGGCGGCATTGTTCTCCCGCTCTTGGCCGCGCGGATCGTTGCCCAGCGGGTCCAGGCAGCCATAGAGCACGCGCGAATGGCCCAGGTCGTCCAGGCCCATCGCCGCGGCCGCGATGTCAGCTTCCAGGGAAGGCGCGCGGGTGGCCCATTCGGCGTAGCGCAAGCCGAGCAGCTGCTTGTTGTCTGCCAGGCTCAGGACCAGCCCGCTGAGGCTCACGCGGAAGCGTCCTCGCCGGGCGCCCAGAGGGTGTTGATCGCCTCTCGCCGTACAACCGCCAGCTCGATCCAGCGCTCCTCATCGTAGGTGGCCCGGGCGTAGGCGGCGGCCAGGTCGTCGTCCGGCGCTACCACACTGCCGATCTGCCTCAGCGGCTCCTGCCGCAGCTTGCGGGCAAAGACCTCATAGGCCCGAACTTCGTCGTGAACTCGTTTGAAGTGCACTTAGCGTCCTAGACCGCCAGTCCCCACATCTCAAGCGCATCGCGGCCCGTCTGGCTCAATCGCGCCGCGGTCCAGGGTGGGTCCCAGACGACGTTGATGGACACCTGGCGGACGCCGGGCGTTCGCAGCAGCTGCTCGCGAATGTCCTCCATGATCATGTCAGCCGCCGGACAGCCCATCGCGGTGAAGGTGAGGTCGACCTCCACCAAGCCGTCCGCCTGCTTCAGACCGTAGACCAGGCCGAGATCCACGATGTTCACAGGCATCTCGGGGTCTTCCACGCCGCGCAGGGCGTCCCAGAGTGTCGAGGCGCCCTGGGGCTCTATCACCGCGGGTGTGCCTGGCGGAACTTGTGGAACTCCTCCTGCAGGGCGCCGACCATCTCGGCGTTCCGGGGCCCGCGACCGCGCCAGCGTTTCATTACGTCGTCCCACGAGCAGGGGTCGTTCAGGTCCCAGCGCTTCAACTGCGGGTCGAAGGTGCAGGGGAAGGGATAGTCCAGGGCGTAGGTCACCTGGCCGTCGGTCTCCTCTCGGTGGGCGGGCACCCTGATCCCGATCTCCTCGGAGTAGGGGACGACCAGCGACAGCCACCATTGGCGAAGCTGATCGTTGGTCTTGCCTTTGAGCCGGAAGTCGAGCTGGGTTGAGTGCATCTTGAGCCTGTCCGGCAGGCCGAACCACTCCACTGTGAGCGGGAACATCCAGTCCACTGCCCGCTGCAGGTTTGCTCGCGCCTCCCCGCCTGCGGCGGCCATCCGCTTGGCCCAGGTGCGGCCGTTGCGGAGGTGGAAGTTCTCTTCCGCCATCACCTTGTTCAGGCCGCGCTTCCAGGGCCCGTAGGAGCACTCGGCGTGGATGTCGCCGAGCAGGCAGAACCCCGCCTGGTCGTAGAAGAGGTTGGCGACGACCAGCTCGGTCCAGCTCTCCAGCGGCACGTCGAAGGCGTAGGGATAGCGGAAGGACTTGGGATCGCGCGAGAAGATGAGCTTCTCCTGGTCCTCGCCCAGTTCCTCCAGGATGTGATAGGCGATGTGGGCGTGGGCGAGCTCGTCCTGGATGATGGCCACGCCTGTCATGAAGGCGTTGATGCTGGGCGCGCGCTGGGCTGCCAGATAGTAGGCGGGAGCGGAGATCAGCTCCGTGTCACCCGAGACGGTGAGCGTGTGGCGGAGCTCCTTCTTGTACTCGGGCGTCATCTCGTTCGGCGACTCGATGAGCTCGCCGTTGCGCATCAGCTGGTCAAAGGCCGGATTGGCAGTCGCCATCATTCACCTCTCTTGAATCCATTGTCGACCATCGGGCAGTTGCTCAGGTCGACGGGGAGTGAGGGTGGGTCGCTCGGCTTCGCCGGACGGGCTCGCGCTCCCACCCGGGCGGCAACCAGGCCGCTGGTAGAATCCTCGCCCGGCAGTACCGGGAGACCGGCCTCAGCGGTGGCTATAGCT
>JALZAW010000153.1 GCA_030948155.1 Candidatus Dormiibacterota bacterium
CTGTGTAGATGCCTGTGGCTGGGGTGCAAACGGCGTGGATTCCGGTGGCGGTGTGCGCCTCTGCGACAGTGACGGACAGCAAGAGCAGTCCAAACGCTGCTGCTGCCGTGGCTAGAACTCGCTTCATCAGGGTGTTTCTCCTTACGGAGGCCTTCGGCCTCTTCACACTCCTCGACGTGCTTCATCCGTGAAACCGGATGCGTCGAGGAGACGGTCCTTCACCCTTTGACTCCCCGCTGTCCCTCTCTCCCCAGGCACAAGCTGTGCACCGCAAGTGCCCGGGGAAAAGCATAGCAAATCCTTGACCCTGGTGTCAATGACCTAGAAATGTCGCCAAAGTGCTTGGGATTACCAGGGTCGAATGCCCCAGGCGAGCTCGGGCTTGCTGAAGCGTTGTCGCCGGCCCGTAAGCGGGAGCCGGCCTTAGCACTCGTAAGCTAGGACTGCTAAGCGATGCATTCACGAAAACAGGACATCTTGAAGGCGGTGGTGCGCGAGTTCACCGTCACAGCGATGCCGGTGGCATCTCAGGCACTGGTCAGCCGCCACTTCCTGAACCTGTCATCGGCCACCGTTCGGAGCGAACTGTCAGGTCTGGTCGACCTGGGCTACTTGATCCAGCCGCACACGTCGGCCGGGCGGATTCCCACCGACCGCGGCTACCGCTACTTCGTTGACTTCCTGATGGAAGCGGAGCCGGCCCCGCCAGCGCTGGAGGCCTATATCGAGGCGGAGTTCCGTTCCACGCCACCCGACCCCCAGCGCCTGGTCGAGAAAGTGGCCACGATCGCCGCCACCGTGACCGGCAACGCATCAGTGGTCACCGGACCGCAGGGCGGCCTGGTGAGGGTCAAGCACCTTGACCTCGTGTCCCTGGAGCCGGAGGACGTCCTGGTGGTCCTGGTGGCGGAGGGCAACCTGATCCGGCAGCAGGTGGTCCGCGTGAGCACGCCCATCCGGCAGCAGGAGTTGACGCGGCTCTCCACTCGTTTCAACCGCGAGCTCGCCGGTAGGGATCGCGATGAGCTGGAGCTGCGCCTGAACCGGCTGGGTCAGGGAGTCGAGAAAGAGCTTCTGGGCAGTTTGGTCGAAGCGCTTTCACTCGTCGAAAGCCGAGGCGGTGGCATGGTGGTCCACGACGGCGTGCGCAATCTGTTGAAGCAGCCGGAGTTCGCCGAATCGAGCCGCCTCCACGAGGTGCTGGAGGTGTTGGAGGAGACTCGATACCTGGTTGCGCTGCTCCAAGAGCTGGCAGCCAACGCCGACCTGCAGATAGTCATCGGCTCTGAGAACCGGACCGAGCAGCTGCGCTCCTGCGCGGTGGTCCTGACCACCTGGGGGCCGTCGCGGCGAGTGCAGGGAGTGCTGGGCGTCGTCGGTCCCACCCGGCTGGACTACGGCGCCACTGTCGGCCGCCTCCAAGCGATCGCTCGGCAGGCCGGCGCTCGTCTCGCTGAAGCCTACGCCTGAGCCGCGTGCGGCCCTAAAAATTGGAGCCGATCTGGGCATCAGCCTGCCGAGTATTGGTGCGGTGAAGTTTGTCAGGCCTGTCAGGTGAGGTATCAATGCCAGAGACATGGCAAGGGATGAACAATTGATCGAGGACGAGGGCAGCGCGCCCAGCGGGGAGCACGCGCCAACCGCCACCCAGGAGAAGGAGGCCGAACAGGAGGCTCTGGCCTCGCTGCAGGAGGAGCTCGAGGAGCTGCGCTCCCGCCACCTGCGTCTGGCGGCTGATTTCGAGAACTACAAGAAGCGGGCGCGGCAGGAGCAAGATGACGCTTACCGCTATGCGGGGGCCCTGCTGGCAGAACGCGTGCTGCCAGTGCTTGACGACGCTCAGCTGGCTCTGGAGCACGCGCCGCCGCGTGTCGACAAGACCTGGCTCAAAGGCGTGCAGCTGACGTTTCAAAAACTGGAGGAGGCACTTGCCACCGCCGGGGTGGAGGCCGTTCCCGCGCTGGAGACGAAGTTCGACCCCAAGCTCCATGAGGCGATCGGCACTGTTGAGTCGGACGAGCATCCCGACGACACGGTGGTCATGGAGCTGAGGCGCGGCTACCGGATGCACGACAGGGTCCTGAGACCGGCGTTGGTCAAGGTTTCCCGCAAGGGTTAGTGGTCATCAGCCCCCCTGTCGGCTTTCGCAGCCGCAGCCCAGCCCAGCCCTCCCGCGGCCGGCAGGCGCCCACCTTCCTGGGGTTCTAGTTTGGCTGTCAAGCGGGACTACTACGAGGTGCTCGGCGTCAGCCGGCAGGCGTCGAGCGACGAGCTGCGGCGGGCGTTCCGCGCGCTGGCGATGGAATACCATCCCGATCGGAACAACGGGGATCCGGCAGCCTCCGAGCGCTTCAAGGAGTGCAGCGAGGCCTATGGCGTTCTCTCGGATCCGGAGAAGCGGCGCAGCTACGACATGTTCGGCCATTCTGGCGTCGGCGCCGGCGCTGCTCAGGACTTCGGGGATTTCGGTTTCGGTGACATCTTCAACACCTTCTTCGGTGGCGGGGGCCGGCCCCGCCGGAGGAGCTCACGCGGCAACGATCTTCGTCACGACCTCACAATCGACTTCGAAGAGGCCTACCTAGGAGTAGAGCGGGAGATTGACGTGGGTCGCCAGGCCGTCTGCTCGGTCTGTGCAGGCTCAGGCGCCGCCCCGGGCACCTCCAGCGAGACCTGCGGCACCTGCGCCGGCGCCGGTCAGGTGCGCCGCCAAGCGCAGTCCATTTTCGGCACGGTCGTCAACATAGTGGCCTGCCCCGCCTGTGGCGGCGAAGGGCGTGTGGTGAAGAAGCCCTGCGGCCAGTGCCACGGCCAGGGCCGGACGGAGGAGCGCAAGCGACTCAGGGTGCGGATCCCGGCCGGAGTGGACACCGGTTCGCAGATCCGGCTGACCGGAGAAGGCGAGGTCGGGTTGAGAGGTGGCCCGCCGGGTGACCTCTACGTGGTGATCCGAGTCCGTCCCCATCAGCACCTCCGCCGGCAGGACGATGACGTCGTTTACGAACTGCATGTCAATCTGGTCCAGGCGGCGCTGGGAGATCGGATCGAGGTGCCTTCACTGGATGGTCCGGTGGAACTTGTGCTGCCCCCCGGCACGCAATACGGGCAGACGTTCAGGCTTCCCGCCCGGGGGATGCCTAACGTTCGCAGCGGGCGCCGGGGTCAGCAGTTCGTAGTGGTGCAGGTGGTGGTGCCCAAGGACTACTCGGCCGAGCAGAAGGCACTGCTGCGCAAGGTGGGAGGGCTGACCGGCAAGCCACAGAAGGTCTCCAAGGGGTTCTTCGAGAAGCTCCGCGACGTGATCAACATCGACTAGCCACTCGGTCACCAACCGGGTCCACTAAGCTTGGCGGCACCGCAGCTCTGCCGGGCTCGGTTCTAGCGCCGGTCGGAGCCGGAGAAAGGAGGGAAGGCGAGCCATGCGGAGTTACCACTTCATAGTTCCTCCCCAGCTCCTGGAGCAGAGGGCGCTGCGGGGCTCGGCCGAGGAACGGGAGGTCGCGCTGGCGACTCTCTCGATCGATCACTCGATTCGCGCCGGCCGCATCCAGAACGCGTTGCTAGCAGGCTCAGCACAGCGGCTGCAGCTCGCGGTCAGGAGAGGGGCTGGCCGGCCCGACCGAACCATCTTCGACGCCAAGCACCGCTTGGACACTCACGCCACCAGCGTCCTGCGGACGGAGGAAGGGCAGCCCGCCGCGGATGCGGCCGCGAACGAGGCTTTTGACGGGCTGGGCGCAACCTACGGCTTCTACTGGGATGTCTTCCGGCGAGACTCGATCGATAACGCCGCCCTGCCGTTGCTGGGTGAGGTGCACTTCGGTGATCGGTACGACAACGCGTTCTGGGACGGCGCGCGGATGATGTTCGGCGACGGCGACGGCCAGCTCTTCACGGGCTTCACGAAGGCCATTGACGTCATCGGCCACGAGCTGACGCATGGTGTGACCGAGGCCACACTGGGGTTGCGCTACCTGGGTCAACCGGGCGCGCTGAACGAATCCATCTCGGATGTGTTCGGCTCGATGGTGAAGCAGTATCAACTCGGCCAGACCGCCGAGCAAGCCGACTGGCTCATCGGGGCGGGCATCTTGGGGCCTTTGATGCAGGGCCAGGCGCTCCGCTCCATGAAAGCGCCCGGCACCGCCTATGAGGGCGACCACCAGCCCGGCTCGATGTCCGGCTACGTCAGCACTGCCTCGGACAACGGAGGCGTCCACCTCAACTCAGGCATTCCCAACCACGCCTTCTATCTGGCCGCTGTCGCACTGGGTGGGCATGCCTGGGAAAAGGCGGCCAGGATCTGGTACGAGGTGATGGTCCGCGGGGCGGTGGGCCCCCAGGCCGGCTTCGTACAGTTCGCTCAGGCGACCACCACCATGGCCAGCAGCCTTTTCGGCCTCGACTCGGCCGAGGCCAAGGCCGTGCAGCAGGCATGGCGGGAAACGCAGGTGCTTTGAGCCCTGAGCGGCCGGCGGTCGACCACGCCAAACAGTGACGGCGGCTCGTCTCCAGCGGTGAGCCAGAGGCAGAGCGACGACCAGCTCCGGCTTGAGCGATCAGGCGGCTTTGCGGGCTTCGTCTTGCAGGCCACTTTCCAGTACTCCCAGCTCAGCGAGGCGCAGCGCGAGGCCGTGGAGCTGTGTTTTCAACGCTGGCCGGGCAGCGATCCGGTCGCGGGCCAGCCTGACCGCTTCTGCTACCGGCTGGACCTGGCCGACCGCTCTGCGTTGGTTTCGGAGTTGCACTGGCCGGAGGCGCTCAAGGCGCTGTTGACAGCCCTCCGGCCAACCGCAGGCTGACTGCCGTAGGGGCCCGCTCTCGAGAGCTCAGGCCGCAGCGCGGTTGAAAGAGCGAGCTGCCCCCGCCACCGCTATCAGGGCCAGCACTGCCATGATCAGCACGCCCTTCGCCACACTGGCATCGGCGAGGTGGTTGTTGAAGATCGCCCGCGCGGCGTCAACGGCGTAGGCGAGAGGGTTCGCAGCCGCGATGGCGCGCAGCCAATCGGGCGCCAGCGACAGCGGTAGCAGGACGCCTGAGAGCAGCAGGAGCGGCAGCGTCGCCGTGAAGAGCAGCGGCGCGAAGGAGTTCTCGTCTCTCAACCAAAGCGCGAGCGTGTACGACACTGAGGCAGTCAGCAAACCGATCAGAGCAACCAGGGCGAGGACGACCACCAGTCCGAGCGGTTGGATGCTAAGTCCGAACGGTAGCGAGAGCAGGACCAGCAGGATGGATTGGACGAGCAGCGTCAGCAGGTCCCGAACGGCTCGACCCAGAAGCAGCGCCAGCCGGCTGACCGGCGTCACCCGCAGGCGCTCGATGATGCCCTGGCGCAGCTCCGCAATCAGCGTGAAGCCCACTCCCGAGGCGCCGAAGAGGCCGAGCTGGACCAGAAGGCCCGGCACGAAGACGTTGTAGGCGCCGCCTGCCGGGAAGCCCGGCGTCGCCGCTATCGATTTGAGCAGCGGCGCGAAGAGCACCAGGTAGAGCAGTGGCTGGAGGACGCCGATCACTATCCAGGCGGGGTTGCGGAGCAGAAGTCCGAGATAGCGCTGGAAGACCAGCCAGGTGTCGCGCAGTATCTTCATTGGTAGCTCTCCCGGTGCATCAGGCGGCCGTCTCCCGTAGCGATCTCCCGGTCTGGCGAAGGAAGACATCGTCAAGGCTCGGTCTGGTCAACGAAATCGTCTCCAGCTCCAGTCCGGCGCCGTCCAAGAGGCGGAGGATGGCCGGCATCGCGCTCTCGCCGCGGTCGACGTAGAGCCGGAGGGTGCCGTCCTGCCAGCCCGCCTCGCGGACGAAGGTCTGGGGTCTCAGCAGCTCGAGGATCGCTTCCTGGTCGCCAGCCACACCCAGGCTGACCACATCGCCGGCGATCTGGCGCTTCAGCTGGTCGGGCGTCCCCTCGGCGACTATGCGGCCGTGGTCGATGATCGCCACCCGGTCGCAGAGGGCATCCGCCTCTTCCAGGTAATGGGTGGTGAGGAAGATCGTCGTCCCGCCTTCGCGCCGCCGCCGGACCTCGTCCCACATGCGAGCCCGGCTCTGCGGATCGAGTCCGGTGGTCGGCTCGTCGAGGAAGAGCACCTGTGGCCTGTGCGCCAGGCCGAGG
>JALZAW010000154.1 GCA_030948155.1 Candidatus Dormiibacterota bacterium
ACCTGGCCAGGGCGTTGAGCGGCCCATAGTCGGCTTGGCGGTCGATGCGCCAGAACCGAGTGTCAGAGAGATCGGCCAGGCGGGGTGAGAACTGGTAGCCCAGGAGCCGGAAGAGCCCGAAGACCATGTCCGAATAGCTGGCGGTGTCGGTCACCACCATCTCCGGCCGCGACCCCACGTCGACGTTGAGCAGGGTGTCCAGGATGTAGAGGCTGTCCCGCACGGTGCCCGGCACGACCACCGCGCCGAGGCCGGAGTACTGGTCGTTCACAGCGTTCAGCCAGGTCACGCCTCGGCGGACACCGAAGTAGCGCGGATTGGGCCCGGCGTTGATGGTGGCCACTGGAACGACGAAGCGCAGCCCGTCCACTGAGGCAACCAGGCCTCCGCCCCAGACGGTCGCCAGGCCGATGCCTGCCTGGGCCTCGATCAGCCGCGCGTTCGCCTCCGCGATGGTCTCGGCACGCACGTAGTTCTGGTCCACGTGAGAGAGCCGGTCGCGGGTCAGGGCCGGGACGCTTGGCTTGATAACTGGCCGGAAGCCGATGTTGCAAGCCTCGGCCACTAGCACCGCAGCGATCGACAACCGAATTTCCTCGATCCGCGTGCCGGCGCCCGAGATGTGGGTGAAGCGATTCAGGTACCCCGTCCAGGCGTCCACTTCGAGAAGCAGTTCCGGAAGGTCGACGCGCGGGAGCATCTTGGCGATCAAGTCGCGTAACTCCGCCGAGGACGGCGGTTCCGGTTCGGCGCGATACCGCTCAAGCCTGATCCGCTTGCCGCCGGCCACCACGTCCAACGCGGCGTTCTCAGGCAGGCGCCCGGCCACCGCAAGATACCCCGCGTTCAGGTCGGCCGCCAGTTCAGCCAGGTGAGCATCCGGCTGCGCCGGCAGCCGCAGGCTGACCAACACGTCCGGACGGGTGCGGTCCCACGCCTCGCCGCTGAGAAGCAGCGCGCGGGGATCAGCCCAGCGTTCGGAGGTGGCGGCAAAGATATCGCGCCGCCGGAGCGCCCGGTACAGCTGCTCGAGAAGGCAGAACGCGTAGGCGTAACGGTCGATGCCCGGCTCCGCGTCCGGAGCCTGAAACACAAGACGCCGCCAGGCCCCGGTCACCAGCTCCGAGGCAACGTCGTCCACGCGTACCTTCCGACGGCCCATCAACTCCGGTAGCCGCCGAATTGCGTCGAGAATGCCCTGACCGGCGTCGACGGCGCCGAAGTCGATCATCTCGGTTAGCAGAGGTAGGAACGGTCGGACGGTCGGATAGCGCTTGACCAGCTCTGCTCGCCAGAGGTCGTCAGCCTCCTCGTCCGCTGGCGGAGCCAGCTCAAGGACCGCCGCCAGCGCGGCTGCGACCTCGGAGCGGGGCACGATGCGCTCGATCTCAGCCCATACGTCGAACACAGAGAGCTCCACACCGGCATCCGCGAGCTGGAGGAGGATCTGGATAGCGGCCGCCAATTTGGAAGAGGCCCTCGTGAAGCGCGGCAGCGTGCGCAGCCGCTCCTTGGCCGACTCCCGTTCTGCCCGCGCCAGCAGCTTGGTCGCCATCAGCACCTCGAGTAGGTCTAGGGCGTCGTCCACGGCGATCTTCTGCAGCCGCTGCACGGTAGCGAGCAGGGTTGCCGTGCGGCGCGGTTCCGTGAGCTGTCGGAGCTGCGGTGCCTTGGCTGTCAAGCCGTATCGGGCCAGGCTGGCCAGGCGGGTCTCCGGCACGCCAGATGTGTCTATCTCACTGACGCCCAGACGACGCAGCTCGGCGGCACGCTCCAGGGATCTGACCATCTCAGGCCCCGACACCCTCGCCGGCGCAGTCCGCAGTCGCTCCAGAACGGAGACCCGCGAGTTCTCCTCCACGTCCAACAGTCCTATCAGGCGGTCCCGCAGCTCGACTCCGGGGCCACTCGCGATCGTCTGCCACAGGCGCTCGGCAGTCTCCGTCCGCGCCGCCGTCACCAGCCTGGAGAGCGCGGTCGCCCCCGGCAGAAGCACCCTTTGGCGAATCAACCAGATCGTGGCCTGGTCGAACATGGCGCCAGGGCCGTTATTCGTCGTCCAGGCTCGCGCGGTCAGGAAGTCACGAAGCTCCTCGGCCGCCTCCGCGAAGTCGCGGTAGCCATACTCCCGCCGGATCTCCCAAGCGTGCTCGTAGGGCGTCATCGCGCGCTCCGCGTAGGCCTCGACGCAGGCAGGAGCGGCGATCCCGAGCTGTTCGGCCAGGTAGACGACCACCTCGATGGGGACGTCCAGCGGATCGGGGAGGAAGGTCCCGAGGAAGCGAACGGTGCCCAGCTGGAGCGCGAACCCCAGGCGGTTGTGATCACGTCGATGCCGGTCCACCACTTGGCGGTCGACGTCGTCCAGGAAGAAATGCCGCTCCAGCTCCGACCTGCTGGGTGGCCCGGCAAAGCGGCCGTAGGCAGCTACCTGATCGTCCGTGAGGAATTCGCCTGACATGCAGGCGTCAACGGAGCGGCGTCCCTATCCGTCTCGGCTTAGCGCTACTTCCGTCCGAGATATTCCTCGACCCCCAGCTGCTCCAGCGCCGACTCCACAAAGGGACGGATACGCCGGATCGGGTGCTGGGTCGGGATCAGGTCGCCGGGGTCAGCGACCGCGAACATGGTGGTCTGGCGTGCCGTGCTACCGCGCATGCTGTGACTCCTGCTGGGATGTAGGCGGGACCCGTTGACGGGAGTCTAGAGCCTCGCGCGCATGCGCGCACGCGCGAGGCTCAGTTTTTCAGCACCCTGTTAGGGCAGGAGACCGCTCGACACGGAGAGGATTGGAGCCGAGAGCATCAGAACGAATCGAACGCTGGGGGCCGCGTGGTGTGAACTTGGCCCGCTTGGATAAGCCGAAACGGCCCACCGAGCCGTTGATTTCGCAACTGGCGAGAGCGTGTCCCGCCACAAGTGGCACACTGGTTTATGTTCCGCGATATAAGACAACCGGAGGCCCAGATGGCAGCAGCACAGGAGACAGCGACAACCCGGCGGCGTCGCCGAAGGGTGCCAAACAGTGAGGTGAACCCGCCATCAGCAGCCCGCCGCAGCCGAGGACTACGCCAGCCCACCGAGGCAGTTCTGGCTGACCTGGATCGCATGGTCTCCGCCCTTATCAAGGAGAACCGCGAGCTTCATCGTCAGATCGACAAACTGAGCCGGCAGGCTGGCGGGGCGACCGCTGGGCCGGCCGCGCGCGCTTTGCAATCGATCCAGCGTCGGCTTAGCAACGCCGTGGAGAGCGGGACTACGACTCGACGTCGACGCTCCGCCTCGCCAGTGAGCAGGACTCGGCGCAAGATTACCGATCCGGAAGTGCTAGAGCGTCGACGTCAAGCGCTGGTCAAGGCTAGGGCGGCTCGAGCAGCGAAGCTGGCAAACGCATAAACCGTAAGTCCGCGGAGTGCCCATCGTCCCACGGCCTGCCGGGACCCCGTTTGAAACGGGCTTTCGGGTTATCAGGGTGGGAATTCAGCACGGCTGGACTAGGTACAAGTCGCCTCGTCAGCCGGCGGTGGCGAACACAAAAGCGTGGGATGACGGCGGACTTGCTCCAGCTGGGAATGCTGTGAGTGGAGCCCGTCTCTAGTGAAACGGGCTCCACGACTACGCACGGGGGAAGGGCGGCCGATAGACTCGGTGGGAGCGGGGCGGCCGCCCCTGTCTATTCGGCGACTAGGCGGCGAAGATAGGTCGGCGGCGATGTGAAGAGTTATGGATCACGGCACGGCCAGCACAACTAACCGGTTGTGGGGAGTCACCACAACTAAGTCCCGCAACCTCCTTCGGGTCACATTGTCAGGTTGACGACTACGCTGCGGACGTCGGTACCTCGCTGGTCACGGCAAATGCTCGGGATCGACCTTCTTCATGGTCATGACGATGCTGATCGCGGTGCCGACAGGGATCAAGTTCTTGAACTGGATCGCCACTGCCGGGAGTGGGTCGATCGACTTCTCGCTGCCCATGAAGTTCGCCCTTTGGCTTCATGGCGACCTTCCTGATCGGTGGCATCACGCATCTACCTAAGCTCGGTGCCCGTGGACACTCAGCTGCACCAGTCCTACTCCGTGGTCGCCCACCTGCACTACGTGCTCTTCGGCGTCAGCGTGATGACGATCTTCGCGGGTGTCTACTACTGGTTCCCCAAGATCACCGGCCGCATGCTCAACAAGACGCTGGGCGAGTGGCACTTCTGGACGGTCTTTATCGGCTTCAGCGCCACCTTCCTGGTCATGGACACGCTCGGGCTGGAGGGCATGCCACGGCGCATCGTCACCTATCCCGGCGGCTTCGGGGAGCAGGGCTGGGGAGCGACCAACACCTTCATTACCGCGGCCTCCTTCCTGGTGGCCATCTCAGTGCTGATCTTCATCTACAACCTGGTGGTCAGCAGGAGTAGCGTCCCGCTCCGGGGATCGGCGCCAAGAGAGTGCGCGAGGGCTTCCTTGGCGGTGGTGGTCGCCCGCTGGCGACGCACTCAGCGGCCGCCAGCCACATACCCCTGGCGAGATTGAATTCCTAACCATCGCTTCCTCAGCCCTGGTTCCGATGGTTGGACATCAGGTTCCGGAACGGCGGTTCAACCTGGCCAGGGTCTCCGCGGCTAGCCCGAATAAGAGCTCGTCGTCAGTCTTCAAGCGGTGAATGAGCTGGTCGAGATTGCGTCGCCAATTGCTTTGAGGCTGTGCCAGGTCACGCTCAGCCTGGAGCTGGCGAATGCAGCCGATGAGCTGCTCGTGCGCGGTTTGCAGCCTGCTCAGGGTCCCGTTCTGTTGGCTAGGCGGCTCGAACACGTATGCGATCCATGGTACGAACGCCGGCGCCCTTAGGCGCAGTGCCCAGCGGAAGCATATTTGGCGTCGGCGCTGACCTCTACGTCCCCAGGCGGGGCGGATGCTGCGCGCGTCCATCGCTAGCCTTGGGCCACCCAGCCCTCCCGCCGTATCGCGTCAGCTGGCAGGGACGCTCTGGCGCCTGAAGCGCCTCGCGGCAACTGTACGATCAGCATCTGACCCACTTCTCGCTGGGAGGATGCATCCGATGTCTAGAGATCGAGAGGAGATCGAGTCCCGAGGGCCGCTAGCCGGTCCTAGAGAGGCGGGACACCCCGTCGCTCCTGATGACGAACACGGGAGCAAGCAAGGGGCCGCCGAGGCGCAGAAAGGGCTGGATGAGGCCGCCGAACCACAAGAGATAGCCGTCGACGAGCAGGCGAGTCCACCTGACCCCGCGCATATAGAGGGCGTGGAAAAGGGCGAGGAGATCGGCTTGAGCGGAAAGGAGCCCGGGCGCGAAGCTACCGGCACATCAGGTGCTGACCGTCCGGCCGGCAAGAGAACTGCTCGGGACGCTACGGGGATGGGCGGAGTGGAACCCATAGACTCGGAGATACCGGATATGCCCCCAGCGTAAGCATTCGCCAACTAACTTTCGCTCCGCAGCGCAGTCTTCGGTGCTATCGGGCCCGGTGCTCGGGTCCGTGTTACCAGCCGCAAGGTAGGAGTACCCTCGCTGCCGGCTGACGGCGAGGGGGTGAGGATTACGAGGCGGCGTCCCCCTTCGCCGATCGAGAGCGACTGGGTCCTGGTTAAGCAGTCTGAGCGTCTACGACCAGCCGTTCCCGGTATTGCCGGCGCCCTTTATCCCAGGATCCGGAGCACGTGATTAACGACACTCGGGCGGGTCCGCCTGTGGCCCACATGTCCGCAGGTGGACGCTGGTTTGCTTGAAAGACCCGCTGTCTGATCACCAGGAAGTTGACGCGACTCCGGTCGCCACGGACGATCACCACTTGGTCGCCCACGCGGAGTTCTTGTAGCCGAGAGAACACTGCAGGTCCGCTGGTCCAATCCAGGTGGCCATCAATGATGGCATTCCCCGGAGCTCCTGGGAGTGGTCCGGGCCGATACCAGGCGACGTCATTTGGGTCCGATGGGACTCCGATGCTGCCCTGGCCGTCGATACCGACCTTCTCGACGGCAGCATCGATGGCAAGCTTGGGAATGACCAGACGCTGCGGCTGTTGAGCCTCCCCCGGTGCCAGCGCCGGCAGAG
>JALZAW010000155.1 GCA_030948155.1 Candidatus Dormiibacterota bacterium
CGATAACCCACGCTACTGCGAGCGCCGATGGGCTGATAGGCAGTGGGCCGGTCGAGCTGGTGTCGTTCGGCGCGCCGGTTGTCTCGTGGCGCGTCGGCTGGTTTAGTAAGGCGCGATGAGCGGAGGATGTTGATGGGGGGCTCTGAGCCCAGATACCAACTCGGCAGCGATTCCGTCGAGCTCAAGCGGCTAAAACACCAGGGCGGAGTGCTGGCCCCCGCTACCCGCACGATCCTGCAAACCGCCGGGATCAGTCCGGGTATGCGTGTCCTCGATCTGGGCTCCGGGACGGGAGACGTGACGTTCGTCGCGGCTGCACTCGTAGGGGCCTCCGGCGAGGTGGTCGGCATGGATCGTTCGGCAGAAGCGGTCGCCACCGCCGAGGCTCGCGGGCAGCAGCATCAGTTGGGCAACGTCAGGTTCGTCACGGGCGATATCCACGAGGCGGCCCCGGGTGGTCAGTTCGATGCGATCGTCGGACGATTGGTCCTGATGTATGTGTCAGACCCTGCCGCGGTGCTCAGAACCCAAGCTGCGCTGCTCCGTCCAGGCGGGGTGGTCGCGCCGATCGAGTTCGATCTTCGCAGCGCGCGCTCCTTGCCCCCGACGCCTCTGGTAGGTCAGTTGCACGAATGGCTCCTGAAAGCCTTCGAGCGAGCGGGCATCCAGCCGTCGCTCGGACCGCGGCTGTGGGCGACGCTTCTGGAGGCCGGCCTCCGGCCGCTAGGGATGATCGGGATACAACCCCACTTCGGACCCCAAGACCCGGACGGTCCAGCCATCCTCTCGGGGATCGTCAGGGCCGTGCTCCCGTTGATGGAACGGACCGGCGTTGCGACGGCGCAGGAGGTTGGGATCGAGACCTTGCAGAGTCGATTGACCGACGAGTTGGTCGGCAACGGGGCGGTGCTCGCCCACCCGATCCTGCTGTCCGCATGGGGCACGTCGGCTGAGCCTGAAGGCAGCCGCCACGGTTCATCGTTGTAATCGTGGTAATCGTGTGTCACGGCTCCGACCGGCAGGCCCCAGGAGGAGGTCGTCGACCAGATCGTGGAGGCCTGGTTGCGATCTATGGCGCCGGACCGGTGATGGCGCGTGCTTCACGAGATGTGCCAAACCTGCCCTTGGAGAGGAGATGCCTAACCTGCCTGATCTGCTGACTCCCCTCGTCGGCGAGCCGATCTCGGAGACTTTCGCCCTGCTGCTCATCTTGCACGTGTTGGCTGGCCTCACCTGCGTGGTCACCGGCCTGATCGCCATCGTGAGCCCGAAGCGGCCAGGGCGGCATCCTCGTTTCGGCGGCATCTACTTCTGGTCTCTGTTCATCGTCTTTGCGTCGGCCACCGGCCTGGCAGCGATGCACTGGGAGCACGACGCTTACCTCTTCGCTCTGGGATTACTCGCCTTCGGAGTGGCGTCGATTGGCTACGCGGCTCGGAAGATCCGCTGGAATGGCTGGCGCAGCATCCACATCCTCGGCATGAGCCTTTCCTACGTGGTTCTCCTCACCGCGTTCTACGTCGACAACGGCCCCCGCCTTCCGCTTTTGAACCGGCTCCCAGTGGTCGCCTTCTGGATCGGTCCGAGCCTGATCGGCTTGCCAATCGTCGTGCGGGCTTTACACCGCCATGCGCACCTGGCTGCCGATCTTCGCGCCACGCGTCGCGCGCCCTGGCGGTGCTGGCTCAGAGCGGATCGCCGAGCCGCTCGTAACCGACCTCCCGGCGGGACGCGATGGGTGCGGCATTCTGTCGCAGCGCGTTACGACGTCAGGGCTAATGCGGTCGATAAGGGTTGCTAGGGCCAGCGCCTAGCATGGCCGCCAGGATCGGCTCCGGCATTAGTGCTTAAGGCGCCTGCGTCGTCGTGAGCCGCCCTTGTTTGGGGCCTCGGCCTGCCCGGAGGGAGGAACGGAGACTCGCGCTGGGCGCTTCCGGGGCTTGCGTGAAGGCCGGCGCCGCAGCTTGAGTATGAGGGTGGGCAGGGCGAGCAGGAGGCCGAGGACAACGGCAGCCCCGATGAGGAGGGCCAGTACCGGCGTGCCTTCACTGCTTGCAGAGCCTTGGCCCTGAGCACCAGCTCCGGCTGTGGCTGTGGCGATTCCGGCCACAAAGTAGCCGAAGGTCGGGGTGGAGACCGACACGAAGTATTGGGCCGAAGTCGGTTGCAGCGGGAGTCGGGCCCAAGTGGTCGCGCCGGCGGGAACGGAGTAGATATTGGTCGGGGGCGCGACCTGGTGGGAGTAGCGGAGCTGAACCTGCGCTGGCTTGGCCAGGGGGGCGGAGGCCGAGATCAGATAGACGTTGGTGGTGGTTTGAAAAGCCGTCGGCGCAGGGAACTGAGCCGCCGGTCGGATGTCCACCGTGACCTGGGCCGTGGTCGCGCTTACCTGGAAGGCGGCTGCAGGCAGGACCAGCTGGGCTTGCCCGTCGTCGGTGGCAACCCCGATCTCGGGCGTCGCCCCGTTGCTGACTTTGATCACCATGTGCCCGCTGCTGGGGGACTGGTTGCCGGCCTGGAACTGAGCTGGTGGCGAAAGCCAGTTATAGGGAGCGGTAGGGGCGAAGCCGTCGTAGAAGCCTGGCGCGGTGCTCCAGGCGGCCAGCGTGTAGGCCACCACGGCCAGCGCCAGCAAGACGATCGCGCGCCGGGCCGAGGTGGGCGCGCGTCCCGGCCCAGCCTCCTGAGCGAGGGGTGGTGGAGTCGATCCAGCAGCCATCAGCGATTCGCGAAGTCGGAACAAGAGATCCAAGGGCAGGTGCCCGCCAGATGCTAGCGATCAAGCACTGCTGGCGACTCTGGATCTCCGACCGCCGCTGGGTTCAGCGGGTCAGCCCTGATCTGGGCTGCGTTCGGGGTGCTCTTCTTCGCCCAGCCTCCGGACCTGGATGGGTCGGCCTTCCCCCGCGTGGTCGACCTGCAGCGTGGTGTGCTCGATCTCGTAACGCTCGTCGAGCAGCTGCTCGAGCTCGCGTCGGATCGCATGGCAGTCTTCGCCTGGCCGAACCAGGACGTGAGCGGAGAGCGCGGGCATGCCGGAGGTGATCTCCCAGAGGTGGAAGTCGTGGACGTTGACCACCTGGGGGTGCCCAGCCAGGCTTGCGCCGACCACCCCTGCGTTCATCCCCGCCGGGGCCGCCTCCATGAGCACCCGGCCCGCATCCCGGAGCAGGCCATAGGCGGCCCGGAGCATGAGGGCGGCGATCAGGAATGAGACCAGCGGATCGGCCCGCGTGTAGCCGGTGGCGACGATGACCAGGGCCGCCACCGCGGTGGCGATGAAGGCATAGAGATCGGTGAGGATGTGCTGGAAGCTGCCCTGAATGTTCAGGCTCTTGCGTTCGGCCCGGGAGAGCTGCCAGGTCGCGAACAGGTTGACGACGATTCCAGTCAGGGCCACCACCAGCACCAGACGGCCATTCACGGCCGGCGGCTGCAGCAAGCGGCGGCTGGCCTCGTAGACGATCAGCACCGCGAGGGCCAGAAGGGTGGCGCCGTTGGTCAGGGCGGAGAGGATCTCGGCGCGCTTCAGGCCGTAGGTGAGGCCGCCGCGGGGCGGCCGCTGAGCCAGCCGGAGGGCGACCAGGGAAAGCCCGATCGAGGCGGCGTCGGTGAGCATGTGACCGGCATCCGAGAGCAGGGCCAGGGAATGGGCCAGGAGGCCGACCACGACCTCGGCCAGCATGAAGCCGACGATGACGAGGAGGGCCAGCCAGAGCCGTCTTCTGTCGGCCGCGGGGCTTACACCGTGGCTGTGGCCAGCGTGGGAAGCAGCGGGGCTCACCGTTTCAGTCCTCAGGGCTCCTGGTCGGGCGGCCGAGGCAGCGCCTGGCCCAGCAAGCCTGCAGGGGAGCGCCGCAGCTACCTGCTGCTGCGAATCTGATCATTTGCTGATATCGATGGTATCATCGCCGAATGGCGATGATTAGCCCGCTGTCACTGGAATCGCGGACTAGCCTGGCTCCGGCCGCCGCTCTCTTCCATTCCCTCGGCGATCAAACTCGGCTCGCAATCGTCCGCCGGCTGAGCGAGGGAGAGGCACGCGTCGTGGACCTGGTGGCGGAGCTGGGACTCGCGCAGTCGACCGTTTCGAAGCATCTCGCCTGCCTGCGTGACTGCAAGCTGGTCGACTGCAGGATCGAGGGCCGGCAATCCTTCTACTCGCTGGCCCAGCCGGCCTTGCAGGAGCTTCTGGCTGCGGCCGAGCAGCTGCTCGAGGCGACGGGGTCGGCGGTAGCGCTCTGCCCCAACTATGGGGTCCGCGAATGAGCGAGGCATCTTCAAGCCTCGCGCAGCGGGACGCGAGCTGGCTCCGCTCTGCTCAATGGGCGCGCTGGTTGGCCTGGGCCAGCCTGGCCTGGATGACCGTCGAGGGCACTCTGGGCCTGCTCGCCGGCTTCCAGGCCAACTCGATCGCCCTGGTCGGCTGGGCCCTCTCCTCGGTGGTCGAGGGCCTTGCCAGCGTGATCGTGATCTGGCGCTTTACCGGCGCCCGCACGCTTTCGGAAACGGCGGAGGCGCGGGCGCAGAAGGCGGTGGCGATCAGCTTTTGGCTGCTCGCGCCCTACGTCGCGATCGAGTCGATCCGGAACCTGCTCAGCCGGGAGATGCCGGAGACAACGCTGCTGGGCATCGGCCTCACGATCAGCAGTCTGCTGCTGATGCCGGCGCTGGGCATCGCCAAGCAACGGCTCGGAGATCGCCTCTCCTCGGGCGCCACCGCCGGTGAGGGCGCTCAGAACTTGCTCTGCGCCTATCTCGCCGGCGCCGTGCTGGTTGGCCTGGTCGGGAACAGCCTGTGGGGATGGTGGTGGCTGGATCCGGTCGCCGGGCTCTTGATCGCAGCGGTGGCGATCAAAGAGGGCCGGGAGGCCTGGCGCGGTGAGAACTGTTGCGCGGTGCCAGGCGTGGCAGCGGATGCCGGCTGTGGGTGCGGGCCGGACTGCACGGACGCCTGCTGCGCGCCGCAGAAGGGCTAGCGACAGGTCCTCACGAGCGAAGCGACGGGTCCGAGGGGCTGACCCCGTGCGTCAGCACCGAGGCGTCCTTGCTTTCGACAAGACAGGGTCCTGAGCGCTGAGACAATCGGCCCGGTGGACTCAACGGACACCAAGGCTGGCCGCTCCTGGCTGACGCCCGGGGTGCTGGGAATCGGCCTGGCCAGCTTCCTGGCCGATGCCGGTCACGAAATACCGACGGCGATCCTGCCCAGCTTCCTGACCGCTACGCTGGGTGCGCCAGCGGCCGCCCTCGGCCTGATCGAGGGGTTGGCGGACGGCGCTGCCGGCGGTGCCCGGCTGCTGGGCGGAGCCCTGGCCGACGATCCCGAGCGGCGGCGCCGGGTGGCGGCCGGCGGCTACATCGGGACCGCCGTGCTGGCGGCCCTGATTGGCCTGACGAGCGCGGTTTGGCAGGCGGCTCTGCTCCGAATCGCCGCTTGGACCACGCGCGGCCTGAGGGTGCCGCCGCGCAATGCACTGCTGGCCGACCTCACCGGGCCGGCGACCTATGGGCGCGCCTATGGCTTCGAGCGGGCGATGGACAACCTGGGCGCCATCGTCGGGCCGCTGCTGGCCCTGCTTCTAGTGCTGCTGGTGGGCGCCCGGAGCGCGATGCTGCTTTCGGTGGTGCCGGGGCTGCTCGCCGCCGGCGCCATCCTCTATGCGATTCGTCAGATCCCGCGACCCAAGACGCGGGAGCGGCAGCCGCTCCGCCTCCAGCTGCGGACGGTCCTGCGCGGGCGCCTCGGGCGCCTGATGGTGGGGGTGGCCGCCTTCGAGCTGGGCCACGCTGCGGCCACCCTGCTCATCCTGCGGGCGACCCTGGTGCTGGAGCCAAGCAGCGGCCACGAGCTGGCCGTGCGCCTCGCGCTGGGGCTCTACATCGGCTACAACCTGGTCGCCACGTTGGTGAGCGTGCCCGCCGGTCGCGCCGGCGATCGCTGGGGCGCCCCGCCGGTGCTTCTGGTCGGCGTGGCTGCCTTCCTGTTCGCCTACCTTGGCTTCGCCCTGGCCGGCGGCTTGGCGCTGCTGGCCCTGGCCTTCCTGCT
>JALZAW010000156.1 GCA_030948155.1 Candidatus Dormiibacterota bacterium
GCGCTGGACAGGCGGCCAACGACGGCCGGGGGCTCTTGCCGGCGCTGCTAACCTCGATTGACATGGACCAGGAGCATTGCCGCCGCCTCGACGCCGCCGACCCACTGGCTGGCTGGCGCGATGCGTTCGAGCTGCCGCCCGGCGTCATCTACCTCGACGGCAACTCTCTGGGTCCGCTCAGCAAGAGCGCCCGGCGGGGACTCGACCTGGCGCTGGAACAGCAGTGGGGCCAGGGCTTGATACTGGGCTGGACGGAGAGCGGCTGGCTGGAAGCTCCCCAGCGCGTAGGCGACCGGATCGGCAGCCTGATCGGAGCGGCGCCGGGCCAGGTGGTGGTGAGCGACAACACCACAGTCAACCTCTACAAGCTGGCCGCCGCGGCGCTGGCGCTCCGGCCGGACCGCTGCACAGTCCTGATCCAGGCCGACGATTTCCCCACCGATCGCTTCGTGGCCGCCGGCCTGGCCGAGCGTTCGCGCGGTCGAGTACAGGTGCGGCACTTCAAGCCTGACGACATAGCTGGTTCGCTGGATGCCACCACCGCCCTGGTGATCCTGAGCCAGGTCGACTACCGGACGGGGCGGCTGCACGAGATGCGGCGGCTCACTCGGACGATCCACGAGGCCGGCGCGCTGGCTCTCTGGGACCTGTCGCACAGCGCGGGCGCGGTGCCAGTTGAGCTGGACACCTGTGATGTCGACCTTGCTGCCGGCTGTACTTACAAGTTCTTGAACGGAGGCCCCGGTTCGCCCGCCTACTGCTATGTGGCTCGACGGCTCCAAACGCAGGTCCGCTCTCCGATCTGGAGTTGGTTGGGTCACGCCGAACCATTCGTTTTCGGCCCCAGCTATGAACCTGGTCCCGGCCCGAAGGGCTTCATCACCGGCACGCCCGGGATCCTCGGCCTGGCCACTCTGGAAGGAGCGCTCGAAGCTTGGCGCGGCGTCGATCTCGCCCTGCTCCGCCAGAAGTCGCTCGATCTGGCGGAAACATTGATAGCGCTCGTCGAAGCCCGCTGCCCGGGCGCAGGGCTGGAACTGCTCACCCCGCGAGAGCCTGATCTGCGCGGCTCCCAGGTCTCCTGGCGGCATCCCCAGGCGCAGCAGCTAATCGCGGAGCTGATCCGGCGCGGAGTGATCGGCGACTTCCGTCCACCTGACATCTGCCGCTTCGGCCTGACGCCGCTCTATTTGGGCTTCGAGGACGTCTGGCACGCCGTCGATCGGCTGCGCTCGGTGCTGGCGAGCTTCGCTGCCGACGTGTCCACGACGACCACAGCGGTCCCCGCGACTCCCTGAACTCGGCTCTCAAACCGCACAAGAGCAGATGAAGGATTGAGCCGCCAGCCAAGGGCCGGCCAAGGAACCCTGCCGGAGGACTTGATCTCGGTCGACACTTTAGTCGGCGCTTATTACGATCGTCGGCCGGACGCGGCCGATCCCCGGCAGCGCGTCAGCTTCGGTACCTCCGGACACCGGGGCAGTGCCCAGGCGGGCAGCTTCAACGAAGCGCACATCGTCGCCATCAGCGAGGCGATCTGCCGGCACCGGCGGGCTCAGGGCATCCAGGGTCAGCTCTTCTTGGGCCGCGACACGCACGCGCTCTCGGAACCGGCTCAGCGCACGGTGATCGAGGTGCTCGTAGCCAATGAGGTGACCGTGCTGATCGACAGCCAAGACGGGCCCACTCCCACGCCGGCAGTCTCGCACGCCATCCTGAAGCACAACGCCAACGGGGCCGCTACGGCGGATGGCATAGTCATCACGCCCTCCCACAATCCGCCCGAGGACGGGGGCCTCAAGTACAACCCGCCCGATGGCGGTCCCGCCGACACTGAAGCGACAGGCTGGATCGAGGCCGAGGCCAACCGGCTCCTCCAGGCTGTCGAGCGGATAAAGCGCGTGCCGCTGGAGCGGGCTCTGGCCTCCAGCTTCGTCCAGCGCTTCGACTACGTGAGGGACTACGTCGACGATCTCCCCCTGGCGCTGGACATGGACGCCATCCGGCGGGCCGACCTGAGGCTGGGCGTGGATCCGCTGGGAGGCGCCAGCCTCCCCTACTGGCGGGCGATCCAGCAGCGATTCGGGCTGAACCTTGAGATCGTCAACGACCGGCTGGATCCCACCTTCAGCTTCATGACGCTCGACCACGACGGCAGGATCCGCATGGACTGCTCCTCACCCGACGCCATGGCCGGCCTGGTCGGCCTCAAGGATCGTTTCGACGTCGCCTTTGCCAACGACCCCGACGCTGACCGACACGGAGTCGTCACCCGCTCCTCCGGTTTGCTCAATCCCAACCACTATCTCTCGGCCGCCGTCGAGTACCTCTTTCAGAATCGGAGCGGCTGGCCGCGCCCAGCCGCGGTGGGCAAGACGGTGGTCTCCAGCGGCATGATCGACAGAGTCGCCAGGGGGCTGGGGCGGGAGCTGATCGAAGTCCCTGTTGGTTTCAAATGGTTCGTTCAGGGCCTGCTCCGAGGAAGCATCGGCTTCGGCGCTGAGGAGAGCGCCGGCGCTTCCTTCCTGGATCTTGGCGGCCGCCCTTGGTCCACCGACAAGGATGGGATCCTCCTCGCGCTCTTGGCGGCCGAGATGACTGCTCGCCAGCGCCGCGACCCGGGTCTGAGCTACAGGGCACTGACCCATCGCTTCGGCGCGCCTGTCTACCGGCGCCTGGATGCGCCGGCCGGCGCCGCCGAGAAGGAGGCACTCAAAAGGCTCTCGCCTGAGCAGGTGCCGGCCCGGGAAGTGGCCGGTGAGCCTGTGCTGCAGATCCTGACCCGAGCTCCCGGCAACGACGCGCCCATCGGTGGCCTCAAGGTGGTGACCGAGAACGGCTGGTTTGCTGCCCGACCTTCCGGAACCGAGTCGATCTACAAGATCTACGCGGAGAGCTTCCGCGGTGAGGACCACCTGAACGAGATCATCGCCGAGGCCCAGACAGTGGTCAGCCGCGCCCTGGGTCGACCCTGATCGAAATCACCGCTGCCACAACCTTGTCATCCCGTGTTCTGCAGGCCCGCCGCGACGCCGCTGACAGTGAGGCGCACAAATGCCGAAAGCTGCGCGCTCCGCGCGCCGTCCGCCTCTTGCAGCTCGCGCAGGAAGCGCAGCTGCAGAAATGAAAGCGCATCCACGTAAGGATTCCGCAGGTCGACGGCCAGCTGCAGGATCGGATGCCCGGCCAGCAGGCGCTTGTTCCCAGTGACAGCCAGGACCAGGCGTCGCGTCAGCCGGTACTCCGCTCGGATCAGGTCCACCAGCTCGGGCCTTCCTCCGCGCGCCAGGTAGAGCCCGGCGATCATCGGGTCCGCCTTGGCAAGGCTCATCTCAGCGTTGTCGATGACGGAATTGAGGAAGGGCCATTCGGCCACCATTCGTCGCAGGTAGGGGAGGCCGCTGCGGCTCACAATGGCCTGCAGGCCGCTGCCGAGTCCGTACCAACCCGGCAGGTTGCAGCGGTTCTGGGTCCAGGCGAAAACCCAGGGAATCGCTCTGAGCTGTCCGAGGTCACGAACCTGCACACCACCGCGCCGAGCCGGCCGGGAGCCGATTGCCAGCTGGCCGATCTCGTCCAGCGGCGTGACTCGAGCGAAGAATTCCGCGAAGTCGGGCGCCTCGACAAGCTGCCGGTAGACCGCCTCAGAGGTCCTGGCCATCAGCTCGGCAGCGTCGAAGAAGCGCTCCTCCGCAGCCGCCAGCGCTTCTCGGTGACGCGCTGTGGACGCGGTCAGGACAGCGCTGCTGACCTGCTCCAAGTGGCGCAGTGCAATTGCCCGGTTACCGTAGCGCGCGAAGATCACCTCGCCCTGCTCGGTGACCTTGAAGCGGCCTTGAAGCGACCCCGGAGCCTGGCTCCTGATGGCCCTGCCTGCCGGGCCGCCCCCGCGCCCGACGGCCCCCCCGCGACCGTGGAAGAGGGTGAGGTCGATGTGATTTCGGCGGGCCCAGGCGACCAGCGTCGACTGAGCGCGATAGAGCGCGACGTTGGCCGCCAGGAAGCCTGCGTCCTTGCTGGCGTCGGAGTAGCCCAGCATGACCTCCAGCCGCCGCCCCCGCTGCTCGAGCCGTCGCCGCCAGCCGGGAAGGTCTAAAAGGCCGTCAAGTACACCGGGCGCCGCTTCCAGATCGGCCCGGGACTCGAAGAGGGGAACAACCTCGAGCGCGAGGCGGTCCCCGGGCACCGCCATTCGCGCGAGCGCCGCCACCGCCACGACATCAGCCGGCGAGCGGGTGAAGCTCACCACGTAGCGAGTGCATGAGTCGGTTCCGTAGCGTGCTTGCAGGCGAGCGATGACCCGGAAGGTCGCCAATGTCTCCCGAGCAGCGACCGAACGGGCCTTCGCCGGCAAGCGACGGCCGCCGTCAGCGACCGCGTCCAGGGCCGCGGCGTCGTCCTCGGCTCCAGGCAGCAGCTCGGCGATCGCCTCGCGGTGGATCGAAGAGTGCTGGCGGACCTCGAGGGACGCCAAGTGAAAGCCGAACGTCTCGGCCTGCCAGACGAGGTTCTGCAGCTCGCCGCCGGCGACACGGTCGGCGCCGGCGGCAAGAAGTGATCGCTGGATGGTGCCCAGATCGGCCAGAAACTCCCCGGCGGAGTCGTAGCTGCCCCGGCGATCGAGGCGGGTCGACAGCAGCCGCTCGGCAGAGAGCAGGAGAGCGTCGCGGTGAGGCTGCCCAGACGAGTGCGCGCGCCGAACGCCGTCCGCCCTGCTCAGCGCCGCCTGGGTCCGGTGCAGCCAGCGGCGGAGCTCCGCCGATGGTGGCGTCGACTCTTCCGAGAGCGTCAGGCAGCCGGCTACCCGGCGGGCGGCGCTCTCGAGCTTGAGCAGGACCCTGTCGGCCTGGACCTCCAGCGCCGCCTCGGTCACCCCATGATCGACGTGTGGGTTGCCATCCCGGTCGCCCCCGACCCAGCTCCCCCAGCGCAGAAAGGGGCGAATCCGCGCGGCGTCGATGGGTCGGGCTGAGTGCAATTGAGTCTGCTGCAACGCCAGTTCCAGCTCGCGATAGAGCATGGGGACCAAGGGGAAAAGGGACTCGTCGAAAACGGAGAGCACGCTCCTCACCTCGTCCAGCGGGGTCGGCCGCCGACTCCGCAGCTGCCGGGTCCGCCAGAGGATGGTGAGCTGCTCGCGGAGCCGGCGTTCGGCCTCGGCCTCTTGAGAGGCGGAGAGCCGCTGATCGAACAGATCCATGACCTCCGCAATCCTCCGGAGAGCGTCGACGACCGCCCGCCGCCGCGCTTCGGTTGGGTGCGCCGTGAGGATCAGCCGGATCTCGAGCTGGGCCAGCAGCTCGCCGAGAGCGGCATCCCCCACCTCTCTGCGCAGCTGGCCCACCGTCGCCGTCAGGGACTCCGGTACCTCCGCGTCGGACCGGGCTCGCTGGCGCAGGATCCTAACCCGGTGGCGCTCTTCGGCCAGGTTGGCGAGCTGGAAGTAGACGGTGAAAGCACGCACTACCGATTCGGCCTGGTCCAGGTCGAAGCTGTCCACCAGCTCGATCAGATCTTTGAGCCGCTCCTCGGCGGCCGCACCGCGGCTCTGTCGCAAGTCGATCGCGGCCTTGCGCAGGCGCTCGACAGCGTCGAGCAAGCCGGGACCGTCGGACTCGGCGATCAACTCTCCCAGCGCCGAGCTGAGCCGTCGAACGTCAGCTCGCAGGGGCGCCGAAAGGTCGTCCAGCTCCTTCGCCAGCGCGCGCCTTGGCACGACTATATGGTGCTGGAAACGGTTGAGTTGGTCCTCCGGGCGGCGCCCGCCAGCCCCACGCCAGCTTGGGTTTGAGAGACCGGATCGGTGGGTTTCGTCGCGATATTCAGGGGTGTCGGATTGATCCTGGCCATCGTGCTCTCGATAGCGCAGGAGGTCTCGATATTGGCCGCGGCAAAGAGCACTAATGCTTTCGGCACTACCAGCTCCTCGCCGAGTCGGAACTGACCAATGCTCCTGACGCGCTGACACACAAGGGCGCCCCGGCAGAGAGGGCGGACGAGATGGGCGCCATCTTCTCGCACCTGAGACGGCGAATCGGGCCACTCAGT
>JALZAW010000157.1 GCA_030948155.1 Candidatus Dormiibacterota bacterium
CGGTTGCACCGTGTAGGCCGAGGCGGTGCTGCCGCCAGCCGCCAGAGCAGCGGCTACCAATGCGAACGAAGCTACAAGTATTTGCTTACCCACCACACCGCAAGGATGACACCTTTACACCCAGCATGTCAACAAGTACCGGAAATGCTGCCGTTCACGCACATTTGTTCGCGTCTTGAAAACGACCAGCTCGGATGTGATATCGTGTCAAGTAATGGTCCTTGACAGGCTCGCCTCCCGTGAACTGCAGATAGCCCGCTTCGAGCGCTATGGCGCGCTGTTGACAGAGCACCAACAGCAGGTGCTCAACCTCTATCTGAGACAGGACTGGTCAATCTCGGAAATCGCTCGCACGCAGGAGACCTCTCGCGCAGCCGTGCACGATCTGATCCGTCGCAGCAGCCAGTCACTGGCGGACTATGACGCGCGACTGGGCTTGCTGGCCGCCGATCGAGAGCGGCAGAGCCAGCACTCCGCGCTAGCCCGGGAGCTATCCCGGATCCGAGCTCGCTTGGCGGGAGTCGAACTGGAGCTGAGCTCAGGTGAGCTCTAGGGTTGCCGCCGGGGAGCGGGCTCGCTTGCCGCGCGTCGAGGTCCCTTGACCGCCGCCGAACATGCGCTCGGTAAAGTGCCCTGATGTTCGAAAGCTTGAGCGAGCGCCTGGGCGGGGTCATAAAGCGCCTGAGCGGGCGAGGCGTCCTGCGGCCGGAGGAGGTCGACGCCGCCCTGCGCGAGGTCAGGTTGGCGCTGCTGGAGGCGGACGTCAACTTCAAGGTGGTCAAGGACTTCGTGGCCCGCGTCCGCGAACGCTTGGTCGGCGTCCAGCTGAGCGAAGCCTTGACCCCCGCCCAGCAGGTGGTGAAGGCGGTTCAGGACGAACTGGCCGAACTCTTGGGCGGCAACGCGATGGGACTGCGCTATGCCGCCCAGCCGCCGACAGTGTTGATGCTCTGCGGCCTGCAGGGCTCCGGCAAGACGACCACGTCGGTCAAGCTCGCACTCCTGGCGAAGCGCGAGGGGCACCAGCCTATGGTGGTGGGGCTCGATCTGCGCCGGCCTGCCGCCACCGAGCAGCTCCGCTTGCTGGCTGAACGCGAAGGCATAGCTTTCTTCTCCGGCCAGGGAGCGGTAGAGGACTTGGCGCGGCGCGCGCTCAGCGAGGCGCGACGCGTGGGCCACGACTTCGTGGTCCTGGACACAGCCGGTCGCCAGGTCGTGGACCAAGAGTTGATGGCGGAGCTGCGCCGGCTGCGAGAAGCGGTGCCGATCACGGAGTCACTCCTTGTGGCTGACGCGATGACTGGGCAGGAGGCGGTCCGCACGGGGCAGGCCTTTGACGAAGCGGTCGGCGTCGACGGGGTTCTCTTGACAAAGCTGGATGGCGATGCCAGGGGCGGCGCCGCGATGTCGCTCAAGTACGCGACCGGACAGACTGTGCGCTTTGCTGGAGTGGGCGAGAAGGCGGGCGACCTGGAGGTCTTCCGAGCCGACCGCATGGCTTCCCGGATCCTGGGCATGGGCGACGTGCTGAGTCTGATTGAGAAGGCCGAGCGCAGCATCGACCACGAGGCGGCCCAAAAGGTCGAGACGAACTTCCGCGCGGGGCACGTGACGTTCGATGACTTCCTGGTCCAAATCAAACAGCTCCAGAGCCTGGGCTCAGTCGCCTCGGTGGTCGAGATGCTCCCGGGCGGCAACCAGCTGAAGGGACAGCTGGGCGACGCCAACCCAGAGGCCGAGGTGAGGCGGATGGAGGCGATCATCCTGTCGATGACGCGGCAGGAGCGCCGCCGCCCTCAGCTCCTGGACGGCTCTCGCCGACGGCGCGTTGCGGCCGGCAGCGGCACCACCGTCAGCGATGTCAACCGCGTGCTGAAAGCGCGCGAGCAGATGCAGCAGGTGCTGAAGCAGATGGGTATAGGTTTGGGGACGGGCAAGAAAGGTGGCAGGCCGCGTGGAGTCGGCAACCTCGGCGGCCTGGGCCGCCTACTCGGCTGAGCCGGCCTGCTCGGCCGGCATCTATCAGGAGGATTCAGATTTGGTCAAGATCAGGTTGACGAGAAGAGGCGCCAAGAAGCGTCCCTTCTACCGCCTTGTGGTGGCTGACGCGCGGTCGCCACGCGACGGTCGGTTCATCGAGCAGTTGGGCTACTACGACCCGCTGACCGATCCGGCCACTGTCAAGATCGACGAGGAGAAGACGCTGCGCTGGCTCGGTCAGGGCGCTCAGCCCTCCGACTCGGCGCGCGTCCTGCTCAAGAGAGAGGGGATCCTAGATCGACATGCAGAACGAAAGCCGGCCACCGTTTAGGCGGGGCGGCTCCTTCGGGAGCGGCCGCAATTTTGGCGGTCGGGCGGAGGGCGGCAGCCGCCGCTACGACGCTCCCAGCGGCTCGGAGACCGATTACAAGGCGCTTGTCGAGTTCATTGTCCAATCGGTCGCCGACAGCCCGGATGAGGTGGAGGTGCGGGCCGTCGAGCGCGGCCGGGGCACGACGGCGCTGAAGGTGAAGATGGCTGAGGCGGACTTGGGTCGGCTGATCGGTAAGTCCGGCCGCAACATCGAAGCGCTGCGGACTTTGATCCGAGTCGCCTCGCTGCGCGAGCGCAAGCGCGTGTTCGTTGACCTGGTCACAGGTCGCGGATAAAAACCATCCATGGTCAGGGTCGGCCAGGTGGCTGGTCTCTTCGGGCTCCGGGGAGCCATGAAGGTTGAGTCATTCACCGATTTCAGAGAGCGCTTCGCGCCTGGCTCGGAGCTTCTGATCAAGGGCAACAGAGAAGCCATCGAGTGGAGTCGCGAGAGCTCGGCCGGGTTCGTGGTGAAACTGGTGGGAATCGAGGATCGCTCTGCCGCTGAGCGGCTGCGGGGTGGTTACTTCGAGGTTACGGAGGATGCCGTTCACGAGTTGCCCGAGGACAGCTGGTACCATCACGACCTCGTTGGGCTACCCGTCAGCACCGAATCCGGCAGGCCCCTGGGTGTGCTCAGCGAAGTGCAGATGCTGCCTGCTCACGACGTCTGGGTAGTCCGGGACGGGCGCGCGGAGCACCTCGTGCCGGCGACCTCCGGCGCCATCCTGCGAGTCGACCTCAGAGGCAACGGCGTGACGGTCGCCGACTGGCTGCTGGAAACTGAAGACTCATGCTGAGGCCGGCGTCGTCGCAGGCAAGCTTCCGCATCGACGTGGTGAGTATCTTCCCCGAACTGGTGAGGGTAGTCGCCGGCTTCGGCGTGGTGGGCAGGGCACATCGCAGCGGGCTTCTGGAGCTGCGGACCCACGACCTTCGCGACCACACGCAGGACAGGCATCGGCAGGTCGATGACGCACCCTTCGGGGGCGGAGCCGGCATGGTGCTCAAACCCGAGCCGATAGTGAGCGCGGTGGAAGCGATCCGGGCCGAGAACCCGGGCCCCGTGATCCTCCTCGAGCCCTGGGGGGAGCGGCTCGATCAGCGGTTGGCCGTTCAGCTGAGCGAGTCGCCTGGTCTGATCATCGTCTGCGGCCGCTACGAGGGAATCGACGACCGGGTCCGGCAGTCCCTGGGGGCGCGCGAAGTCTCGATCGGTGATTATGTGTTGAGCGGCGCCGAACTGCCGGCGATGGTTCTGATCGACGCGGTGGCGCGGCTCAGGCCGGGAGTGGTGGGTGCTGGGGACTCCCTGAACCAGGACACCTTCGCGCCCGAACCCGGCGGCTGGCCGCAGTTCACCCGCCCGGCTGAGTACAGGGGTCTGCGGGTGCCGGAGGTGCTGCTGTCCGGCGACCACGCCGCCATCGCGAGCTGGCGACGGCACCACGCCCGCCGCCCGGTACCGTCTACAGAGAAACTCTGACTAAGAACTTGAGAGGTTGAGATGAGCGTCATCGATCAGCTCGAAGCTGAGCAGTTGAAACAGGATGTCCCGGAGCTCCGACCTGGTGACACGGTTCGAGTCCACGCCAAGGTGGTGGAGGGCACGCGGGAGCGCATCCAGGTGCTGGAAGGGCTGGTCATCCGGGTCACGGGCGGTGGCCTGAAGCGCAACTTCACTGTCCGGCGCGTGGCCAACGGAGTCGGCGTCGAGCGCACCTTCCTCCTCCACTCACCCCGCATCGAAAAGGTGGAGGTGATGCGGCACGGTCAGGTCAGGCAGGCGCGTCTCTACTACCTGCGCAGCAAGATCGGCAAGGACGCGCGGATCAAGGAGCGCCGGGAGGGCGGCACGGGCAGCAAGGCCGAGGCCCAGCGGAGCCGAACGAATCGGCGCCAAGCGGTTTCCCCGGCGGCCGCCAGCCCCGCCCCCGAAGAGGACGACTCCGAGTAGATCAGCGCTGCGTTGCCCGGCGGCTTCGAACCGACCAGGGACCTCAGCTCCGCCGGCGTTGTCCTCTGCAGCAGAAGGGACTATGAGCGCCGCACCGGTGGTCGAGACCGACGTGATCGGTCCTGCGCGAGTGCGATAACCCCGAGATCCCTGTCAACATCGTCGACCTGGGTCTGATCTACGAGATTGACGGTTAGCCCCCTTGGGTCGACGTGAAGATGACGCTGACCGCGATCGGCTGCCCGATAGCCCGCGCGTGCGCCGGAGGCACGACCGGCCCGCCCTAAAGGCGAAAGTGACCCGACGAATGGCGACCAGCTCACCGGGCTCCAGCGACAGCAGGGCGTACTTGAGCCGCGCGCCGGCGAGATGTCGATGCCGAGCTCGCCCAGCACGTCTTCCTTCGTGGTCCTTGAACTTCACAGACCCGGGGTTTCGTGGTTCGCCAGCGCCTCAACGCCGGCTGGGCGGCAACACTTTTGCGGCTAGTCGGCCCAGGTCCCAGGTCATGCGCACCCCGGCCGGTTGAGCCTAATCCCGACAGGTCGGATTGGACGCTCCGCGATTGCTGGGGTAGCTTGCACGTGTGGCCATGTCCGACCTTCCCGACTACGCGAAGCGTAATCGGGAGCACTGGACGCAGGCCAACGCCCGCTACACCGCCGGGGCGGCGCGCAATGCCTGGGCTCAGGACTACGTCCATTGGGGCGTCTGGCTCCAGCCCGAGGAGAAGGTCCGGGCACTTCCCCACGTCCGCGACCGCGACGTGATCGAGCTCGGCTGTGGCACCGCGTACTTCGGCGCCTGGTTGAAGAAGCTCGGGGCGCGACGCGTGGTGGGTGTCGACGTGACCCCCGCCCAGCTCGAGACGGCCCGCGCGATGAACGCCGACTTCGGGCTTGGGCTCGAGCTGATCGAAGCCAGCGCCGAGGTGGTCCCCCTCGCGGATGCGACCTTCGACCTCGCCGTCTCCGAGTACGGCGCCTCGATCTGGTGCGACCCGTACATCTGGATCCCGGAGGCGGCGCGCTTGCTGCGCCCGAGCGGTGAGTTGATCTTTCTGCGCAACTCCACATTGGCCACGCTCTGCTCACCCGACGAGGGCAGCGTTGTAGATCACCTCGTGCGGCCGCAGAGAGGCCTGCACCGCCTCGACTGGGCGGACCCGGAGCCGACCACAGAGTTCCACATCGGCGCCGGCGACATGGTGCGGCTCCTGCGCCGCACAGGATTCGAGGTGCTCGACTTCATCGAACTCTTCGCCCCCGAGGACGCGGTCTCCCACCCCTACTACAATTTGGTCGGGGTGGACTGGGCGAATCGCTGGCCCGCCGAGGAGATCTGGCGCGCCCGCAAGGCATGAGAGCCGACCCGATGGCTGGTCAGGTCCTGCCTGTGGCGGGCAGGCTAGGCGGCCACCATGCGAAGGAACTCTGTGACGTGGCCCAAGCGCCCAAGCAATAGCCGGATCGACGATCAGGTCAGGCTCGATCAGGCGGATCTCACGACGGCGGACGCGAATTTCGCATCCGCCGGGGCGAGTACGTTCTTCACCCACTGGCTGTCCGAGCCATACTCCGAGAAATCGCGCTCCGGGTATCGGGTCCGGCTCGAGGGGGCAACTGGGTCTGAGCGGCCGGTATGAAGGCCACTTCTTCACAGCCGGCCTTGCCTCGCCGCGAGCGCTGGGGCAGACTTGGCTAACCATGAAGCGCCGCCGCCGGCCCCAG
>JALZAW010000158.1 GCA_030948155.1 Candidatus Dormiibacterota bacterium
TGGGGACTGGGCAACACAATGGTGATCTACTTCGCCGCGCTGCGCCAGGTGCCCAACGAGCTCTATGAGGCGGCCCGGGTGGACGGCGCCAAGCCCTGGGCTCAGTTCTTCCGGATCACCGTTCCCATGATCAGCGGCACCCTCTTCTACACGCTGGTGATCAACACCATCTTCGCGCTGCAGTACTTCACCGAGGTGTACACGATGTTCTTCCGCGGTCAGGAGTCGGGCGTGAGCGAGGATGCTCTCTTCTACGTCATCTACCTGTTCCGGCAGTCGTTCGAGTATTTCCACATGGGCTACGCCTCGGCCATGGCCTGGCTGCTGTTCGCGATCATCGTCGTCGTCACGCTGGTTCAGGTGGGCTTCAGCCGCAAGTTCGTCCACTACGAAGGAGAGGCCTGATGGCTGTCGCCCCGGAGAGCCGCCCGCTGCCGGTTCCGCGCGTCGCTGAGAAGCCGGTGGAGGCGACGGGGGACGAGGCCCAGAGCGCCCGGCCCCGCTTGGTCGGCAACGGCCAGATTCTGGTCTGGGCGCTGCTTGTGGTCCTCGTGCTGGCTTTCTTCTATCCCTTCGTCTGGCTGATCTCGGCTTCACTCAAGCCGCAGGGCGAGACCTTCACTTCCTCGCTCCTGCCCCAGCCGCTCATCTGGCAGCACTACCTTGAAATCTGGAGCGCCGCTCCCGCGCTGCGCTGGTTCTTCAACAGCGCTCTGGTCGGCATTCTTGCCTCTGTCGCTGTCGTCTTCTCCAGCGCCCTGGTCGCTTTCGGCTTCGTCTACCAGCGCTTCCGCGGCCGTAACGCTCTCTTCGGCCTGGTGATCGCTACGCTCATGCTGCCCCAGGCGGTGGTGATGGTGCCCAAATTTTTGATCTGGCACTCGATCCAGATCGGCGGCACCAATCTGGCCGCCACGCAGGTGCCGCTCTGGGCGGGCAATCTATTCGCCTCACCGATCTACATCTTCCTGCTCAGGCAGTTCTTCCTGGGCCTGCCACGGGACCTTTTCGAAGCGGCCAAGGTCGACGGCGCCAATCCGCTGCGAATCTGGTGGAGCATAGTCCTGCCGCTCTCCAAGCCTGCCCTGGTGGCGGTCGGCATCTTCGAGTTCAAGGCCAGCTGGACCGACCTAATGGCGCCCTTGATCTACCTCCAAAACCGCAACCTCTTCACGCTGCCGCTCGGCCTCAAAGCCTTCGTGGACGAGTTCGGAAAGGGCGGCATCCAACGCTGGGACCTGGTGATGACCGCCAGCGTGCTCTTCACCATCCCGATGCTTGTCATCTTCTTCCTGGGTCAGAAGCACTTCATCAGGGGTATCGCCACCACAGGCATGAAGTGACGCCCTGGTGCACCCATCCGGCTGCCTCTCAAACGTTCAGGCCCCGCCCTGACCGCGGCCAGTTTGGGCCTGCAGCTCGTCGATCAGCTTGGAGGCGTCAGCCTTGCTCAACTCCGGATTGAACTCCACACCCGCTTCGCGGCAGAGCGTCTGCAGGTAGGAGGCCTGGGGGCCTGTCATCTTCTCATCGCCGGTGACCCACTGGTCTGGGTCCTTCTCGGGGTTGCCAGGAAGCTGTTGATCAGTCATGGCCTCCAAGGTAACCAAGACGCGCACCTAAATCCAGGCTGTTTACGTCAGCGCTGGCTCGAGCCGGACTGGTAGCGTCGCTGTCATGAAAGCTGTCACCTGGCATGGTCGGCGCGACGTTAGAGTCGACAACGTTCCTGATCCCCGAATCGAAGCGGCCAACGACGCCATAGTGCGGATCACCTCGACAGCTATCTGTGGTTCCGACCTGCACCTGTACGAGGTGCTGGGCATGTTCATGAAAGAGGGCGACATTCTGGGTCACGAGCCGATGGGCATAGTGGAGGAGGTGGGCCCAGAGGTCTCCAATCTGAAGCGGGGGGACCGCGTCGTCATCCCCTTCGGCATCGCCTGCGGCCATTGTTACATGTGCGATCAGCAGCTCTATGCCCATTGCGAGACCACCCAGAATTACGAAACAGGCAAGGGCGCTCGCCTCTTCGGCTACACCTCCCTCTATGGCCAGGTGCCGGGCGGCCAAGCGGACTACCTGCGCGTACCACATGCCGACTTCGGACCCATCAAGGTTCCCGAGGGCAGCCGCGATGACCGCTTCCTCTATCTCTCGGACGTTCTCCCCACGGCTTGGCAGGCCGTCGTGTACGCCGACGTGCCGGCCGGTGGTTCGCTCGCAGTGTTCGGGCTGGGCCCGATCGGGCAGATGTGCTGCCGCGTGGCGCGCCAGCGTGGCGTGGCACGTGTGATAGGGATAGACATGGTCCCCGAGCGCCTGGAGTTGGCGCGACAGTTCGGCGCCGAGACCCTCGACGCGAGCGAGTCCAAAGACGTGGCCGCGGAGATCCGGGCGATGACCGAAGGCCGCGGCACCGATTCGGTCATCGACGCGGTGGGTATGGAGGCTCACGGCGTGGCCGGTGCGGCAGCCAAGTTCAGTCAGCTCATGGTCAACTTCCTACCGGATCCGGCCGCGCGCAAGGTGGTCGAGAAGGCAGCGGTGGACCGCCTGGACGCTCTGCTCGACGCCATCGCCTCAGTGCGTCGCGGCGGCACGCTCTCCATCAGCGGCGTCTACGGCGGCGCTGTCGACCCGCTGCCCATGATGGAGCTGTTCGACAAGGGCGTCCAGATCCGCATGGGCCAGGCGCACGTCAAGCGCTGGATTCCCGAGATCCTGCCCCTCCTGGAAGCTGATGGCGACCCGCTCGGCGTCGAGACCCTGGCCACGCATCACCTCTCTCTTGCCGAGGCTCCTGAGGCCTACCGCATGTTCCAGACCAAGGAGAATGGCGCCATCAAAATGATTCTGCATCCGGGTGCCGGCTAGGAACACTAGGCACTAGCCGTCAGACCGTGCGGCCGCCTGAACGGCTCCAGCCGGCTCCCGCTCCGGCTCCAGCTTTCGGAAGGCGGTGAACAGCGCCAGGTCGTAGGCGATCTTGAGCGCCCCCGCCGCCACCAACGGGGCGCCGAAGGCAACCTGCATGAGAGCGCCACCAATGAGCGGCCCCAGCGGCTTGACGAAGTAGCGAGTGACGTTGGTGGTGGCGGCCGCGGAGGCTCGCTGCTCAGGCCTGACGATGGACGCAGTGAAGGCCTGCCGCGCTGGCACGTCCATGCTGGAAAGGAACGAGCGAACGAGCAGCATGGGAACGGCCACCGTCAGCGTCGGCGCCAGGGGAATCGCAGCCAGCAGGAGGTTGGCGGGCAGGTGGCTAAAAACCATGGTGGGCAGCATCCCGATCCGGACCGAGAGCCAGCCGCTGGCAACGCTTGAAGCCGCCTGAAGCACGCCTGTCGAGAAGAAGACGAGGCCCATCACCTCGGTCGAGGCGCCGAAACGACGGCTGAACCAGTAGACAAGGAAAGCCTGCACAACGAAGCCGCTGGCGAGGGAGTCGACCCCAAAGAGGAAGGCCAGGCCGAGGATGCGAGGCCTCGCCGCACCCAGGCCGGGCCGTGTCTCCGCACTCTTGGGCGCATCGACGCCCGGCCCCAGTCGAAGCGCCAGCAGCGCACAGACCAGTCCCGCCAAAGGCAGCACGAGAAGGAGCGAACGGTTGGCCGGCAGCGCGGGGATGAGGTGCCGAAGCACCGCCGGACCGCCGGCGGCAAGAGCGCCGAGGGAGCCAAAGAGGAAGGCCACTGCGTTGTAGCGGCTGAAGACCCGGGTCCGCTCCCGCGCCGGTGCCTGGCCGAGCATCGCCTGCTCCAGCGAGCTGATCGGCCCTGAATCGTTGGCGTCGGTGGAGAGGGTGCCTGTCAGCGCCGCCAGGATCAGAAGCAGGTGCGAGCTGGTGAGAGCGAATACGACGCCCGCCACCAGCAGCCCGACCAGCAGTGCGAGATAAACCCGCCGCCGCCCCAGCCGGTCGCCGGTGACGGCAACAACAAGCGTCATCAGACCCATGCCGGCCAGCATGGCCGCGAACACCTCTCCCACCTGCCCAGGGTTGAACCCCTCTCGCGCCAGCACGGCACCCAGCAGAACCGCCGTGAAGCCGTAGGCGAAGGCTCGAATACCCTGGATCGCCGCGATGCGACGAAGGTCGGAGAGCATGGCTGTCCGCTAGTCTGCGGCAATGCGGTTGGAGCGGGTCGGCAAGGTTCCCGCGCGCAGCTTGCGTCACCCGGCACGAGCTCAGCCGGCAGTTGGCGGGCATGACTGAGAAGGACTGCGCAGGACCGCTCGAGGGAGTCCGCGCCATCGAGCTGGGCACTCTCTTGGCGGGACCTTACTGCGGGAGGCTGCTGGCGGAGTTCGGCGCCGAGGTGATCAAGGTTGAGCTGCCCGGCCACGGCGATCCGCTCCGGGAATGGGGCCGCCACCGCTACCGCGGCCGCTCGCTCTGGTGGCCCGTGCAGAGCAGGAACAAGAAGCTCATCACGCTCGACCTGCACAGCGAACGCGGCAGGGGTCTGCTGCGCCGGCTGGTCGAGAAGTCCGACGTGCTGATCGAGAACTTCCGGCCCGGCACGCTGGAGCGCTGGGGCATCGGTCCAGACGAGTTGCGCCGCATCAATCCCGGGCTGATAGTGGCCCGGGTCTCCGGCTACGGCCAGACCGGGCCCTACAGCGACCGAGCCGGGTTTGCCGCGGCAGGTGAGGCAATGGGCGGCCTGCGCCACATCAACGGCTATCCCGATCAGGCGCCACCGCGAATGGGTGTTTCGCTGGGAGATTCGCTGGCGGCCATGTTTGCCACCATCGGTGTGCTGATGGCACTCCACCGACGTGGTGTCTCGGGCCGGGGCCAGGTGGTGGACGCCTCCATCGTCGAGAGCTGCTACGCCTTACTGGAGTCGATAGTGCCTGAGTACGGAAAGCTGGGTGAGGTGCGAGGGCCGACAGGAACCGTGCTGGAGCACGTCGCCCCGTCCAACGTCTACCGCTCCCGGGACGAGAAGTGGGTGGTGATCGCTGCTAACTCGCCCAATCTCTGGGAGCGGCTCTGCCAGGTGATCGGCCGCCTCGACCTGCTCACCGACGAGCGGTTCCAAACGCACTGGCTCCGGGGCCAGAATCAGAAAGCACTCGACGAGATCATCTCCGGCTGGGCGGCTGAGCGGGACGCGGCGGAGATCGACCGCCTTCTGAATGCTGCGGGCGTCGTCTGTGGGCCTGTCTATTCGGTGGCGGACATCTTCAGCGACCAGCACTTCCAGGCTCGCCGGATGCTGCTCAGCATGGAGGACCCAGAACTGGGCGAGGTGACTGCGCCGGGCATAGTGCCAAAGCTGTCGGAGACACCGGGCGAGGCGCGTTTCACCGGGGCGTGGGAACTGGGGGCTCACAACCGTGAGGTCTACTGCGACCTGCTGGGCATGCCGGCGGCGGAGCTGGCAGAACTCGAGAAAGCCGGGGTGATCTAGGGTGTCCGGTCCCCGAGATCCTGAGATGCCGAGGAAGCCATACGTCCTCTGCCGACGCCCTGGGTACATTCCAGCTCTCGGCCCCCCACCTCACCTCTCCCGCACTGCGGGTGGAGGACGCCTCCACCTAGGAACGTTTCGACTACTCGCGGACCGGACAATCTAGGGTGGCGAGCCTTGATTGGCGGCGCCGTTGACCGCTGCCTGGTCAGTTGCCGGCGAAGGCTGGGAACCGTTCTCGCTGGCCGGCGCCGGAAGTCGCAGCCGGAAGGTGGCGCCCCTGGCAGTTGCCTCGTCCACCAGTTCCAGGGTCCCGCTGTGCGCACGCGCCACCGCGGCGGAAAGGGCAAGTCCCAGCCCGGCGCCCCCCGACCGGCGGCCCCGCGCCGAATCGGCCCGGGTGAAGCGCTCGAAGACACTCTCGCGTATGCCGAGCGGCACCCCTCCGCCTTGATCCGCCACTTCAAACCACCACTCCTGCCCCTGGCGACCCGCACTCAGCTTGACCTGACCAGTCTCCGGGCTGTGCCTCAGGGCATTGTCGAGTAGGTTGTCGAGCACGCGCCGCAGCAGGTCCGGGTCGGCCAGCACCAACCCTGCCTGAGGGG
>JALZAW010000159.1 GCA_030948155.1 Candidatus Dormiibacterota bacterium
AACTGCGCAATGAGGGCTCGGAAGAGTTCCTGCAGCGCCGGGGCCGAGCCTTCCGGCTGGCCGGGAAGGGTGTTCACGCCCCCATTCTGCCAAGCGGTCAAACCGCCGCTCATCCACATGGCCGCGTTGGAACTGACGCTGCCGTAACGCAGCTCGGGGAGAGACCGGCGAACCGAGCGGAGGATCGTTCAGCTGGGCTCTATGCTGACGAGACGTGAGCGAGCCGCCCGCCGATGACGATCTCGAAGCACAATCGGCGGACAGCTGGGTAAGCCTGGGTGAGGCGGCCCGGCAGCTTGGTATCAGCCAGCAGACCCTGCGGCGCTGGGCGGACCGAGGCCAGGTCAAGAGCTTTGTCACCCCTGGCGGACACCGCCGCTTCCAGCGATCGGTGCTGACGGAACTGCTGCCGGCGCCGCGGCTCCGGCGCCCGCAGCTTGCCGATCTTGGCAGCTCCCTCGACCGCATGGCCGATGCGTACAGGCGCCGCCTGGACGCCGAAGGCACCCCGCTGCCGATCCTGGCGCTGCTGCCCGAGTCCGAGCGGGAGCGGTTCCGCGAACGCGGCCGGCGGATGGTTGAGCTTCTGCTCAACCACCTGGACGCTGACTCCCCGCCTGTGGCCTTGGCCAGCCTGCACGAGGCGGCGGCGCACGCAGTCGAGTACGGAGTTATCGCGGCCGGTCTGGGCGCCTCGCTGGGCGAAGGGATCGAGATGTTTCTGCGCTATCGGGCACCCTTCCTGGAGGAGCTCGCAGTGATCGCTCGCCGCCGTCACCTGGACACGGCTGAAGCGACAGGTCTGCTGATCGACGCCGAGGCGGCCTTCGACAAACTGCTCCTGTCCTTCATGGCCGGCTGGCAGGAGGCGTAGTCGCAGGGGCCGCAGCTCAGCGCCTTTGTGCCCGAGATCGTCTGCGGCGGGCGGCGTTGCTCGACCGGGGGCGAGCCAGACCACCTGGCCGGGCCGGCTAGGTTGTGTCCTGTGATTCATCGGAGCCAGAGAATGATCGTGGCGATGGGCTCACCCCGACCAGCCACAACC
Source organism: Candidatus Dormiibacterota bacterium (assembly GCA_030948155.1). Lineage (GTDB taxonomy): Bacteria > Chloroflexota > Dormibacteria > Dormibacterales > Dormibacteraceae > Dormiibacter. Next base: position 1,046 of record JALZAW010000159.1, read on the forward strand.
AAGAGGCGTGCTGGTCGACCGGCTCAGCGACGGACGCGGTAGTGGATGTGTGTGGCCTCCGGCGTGTCGATCACCCGAACGATCTCCAGCTCGATCCGCGACGGCAACACCTCGAACTGCCGACGGCCACGACCGAACAGCACCGGGATCTGGTGAATTACCAACTCGTCCAGAACACCTGCCTCGAGCGCCCGTTGCGCGGTGTACGCGCCATGCACCATCACGTTCCGGTCCCCGGCGGCGGCCTTCGCCTGCGCCATCGCGCTGACGATCCCACCGGTCACGTACGTCACCATCGGATAGTTCGCAACGGACGGGGCGGGAGGCCGGTGACTGGGCACGAAGATCGGGACACCGTGGTGATGACCGCCCCAGTGATCGATCTGCTCGGCGGTACGCCGACCCACAAGGACCGCGCCGGTCGCGTTCCATTCATCCATCAATTGTCCGGCTGGGCCAGACGGCCGGAAGAACTCCCCGTCCGGAGTGACGAACCACTCGTGCAGCCGGTCGAAGCTGTCCCCGCCGGGGTTGCCCGGTTCGTCGTGCGGACCCGCGATGTACCCGTCGAGTGACATCGACATGTAGAGAACTGATGCAGACACTTCGACCTCCTGGGTTCTCTATCCAAACTGATTTCGACTTGTTCTATGCTCGGCATGGCGGCATTTCTCATCGGCCGGCCGGACCCAATTTCAAGCCGAGCATCATCAGGATGGACGGCGCGGTCAGTCGGGGCCCGAGTTGTACGAGGTCGCGTAGCGCAGCAACCGGAACCGCAGCTCGACCATTTACAGGACACGCTCTAGGAGCCGCTAGCCGGCTGGTATTCCAGGATGACTATGCCGGAGCTAAAGGCCAGTGTATGCCTCAGCTCGAAGGCCTTCTGGTTGAAACCGGGGGCGAACAGCCGCCGGCCGTTCCCGAGCACAACCGGGTGGAGCATGAAGCGGTAGAGATCGATCAGATTCTCTTGCTGAAGCGCATTGAACAGTTGCGCGCTGCCAGACAGCAGGAGGTCCTTGCCTGGCTCCCGCTTCAACTTGCCGACCTCCTCCGCGAGATCCCCCCTGATCAGCGTCGAGCCTTGCCATTCGAGCTTGCCGGCGGTCGAGGAGACCACGTACTTGGGCATGCTGTTCATCCTGTCCGCGAACCCGGCCTCGTCCTTCATGGCAGGCCATGCGGCCGCGAAACCCTCGTAGGTTTTTCGCCCCAGCAGCAGGGCGTCGCTGGCCTGCAATTCCTGCCATTTGAACTGTGCAGCTTCGTCGGTGAAGAAGGGCCCCGACCAGCGGCCCGGCTCCTCGAAAACGCCGTCGAGTGATAGGTACTCAGTTGCCACCAGCCTCATGACCACCTCCGCTGCATCTGGATATTGACGGCAATCAGCCACTTGAGTCCTGGCTCTGCGCGTCCATCGTCAGGCACCACCGAATGCGTCGATCGAGTAATTGCCAGACAGACAGGTTCGAGCGACCGGACCAATCGCGTCACCTCGCCGCTGGCTGTGCGACAGGGGCTGGGTCTCGACCTTCCTAGCCTGCGGACTCTGACTCATGCTCCTCCTCCCAAGCCGTCAGTGCCACCGGTGCCGTCACGCGCTTTCGCTGCCCGTACCCTACTGGGCCGACCTCGGGATCGTGTGGGCGAGCCAGCTGAGCGCTCGGATCAACATCTCGTCGGCCAGGCTCAGCGACCCTTTGAAGCCGGCGATCCTGCTCGTGGCAGCAGATCCGACCGGATAGCGGAAGCCAGTCGCTTTTCAGCCCATCCATCATCTAGCTGGGCTGGGTCCCTGCGCTCGTCCTCCCGGTGGTGAGTGAAGCCGGTCCGATGCCTTACGAATAGCCAGTAGGCGAGCATGTACCCGACTGAGCCGGCGCTGCCGAAAATGATCAGCTCTCCCAACCGGGTCAAAGGCCCCGCTGCCGCGGCACCCAGTGTCATTGCCACGAGCACCAGCCCCACATAGAGTCCAAGCGTCACGACGCCGACCTTGGTCGCCACCGCATTCTTGCTCACAATCCGTGTCAGTCTCAGGGGTGGATTGGAGATCGCCTCGAGATCGAGAGCGCGTTCGACAGCTGCGCTGAGCAGGACCTGGTAGTAGGTATCGACGGAATAGAGACAGTCGATCAACACGATGATTGCCAGGAACGCTCCGCCCCGGGCCTCCCCTGACGCGCTCGCCAAGCCCAGGAAAGAGCTTGCTGTCAGCAAACCCGTGATCAAAGGAGAAACCTACCTTCCGCAAGTCCTCGAGAATGGTGTCGAGACGGCCCACGGTGGCACGACACTCGTTCCATTCTTGAATCAAGGAGTCGTTGCTCTGCCCAGTCACGTCCGGTCCGGACTATCTCATCAACCGGGCCTAGGGGTCAAGGCGCTTGATTCAGGCTCACGCAATGGCAATGTCAGCCGTGGTGAAAGCGAGGCTGGTCGCTGGCGGGCCTTATCGGCCGAAGCCGGCGTGCCAGCGCACCGCGCCGGGGTTCGAAGATCAGCGCTACCAGAAACAGAAGAGTGCTCAGGCAGACGATGAGGCTGCCGCTGGAGACGTTCAGGTGGTAAGAAATGACGAGACCCGCCACACCGCTGAACGCGCCGAGACAAGCGCTCAGCAGCAGCATGCGCGGCACGCGGACGGTGAGCAGGCGTGCGGTGGCGGCCGGTGTGATCAGGAAGGCCACCACCAGGATGTTGCCGATCGCTCGCAGCGAAACCACCACCGTCGCCGCCAGGAGCAGCAGGAGCAGCAGGTCGAGAAGCAGACCCCTGAGGCCCATCGCTTCCGCCAGTCCGGGATCGAAAGCTCTGAGCACGAAGCGGCGGTGGAAGATCAGCAGCACCGAAACCACCACCGCTGAGAGCCCGAGCGTCAACCACAGGTCCTCCGGGCTGACCAGCAGTACGTTGCCGAAGAGGAAGTCCTCCAGCGCCGTCGCGTAGCTGCGCACAGTCGAGATGAGAACGATGCCCAGCGCAAAGGCCCCTGTCAGGACAACGCCGATGGCTGCATCCTCCTGGATCCGCTGATCTCGGGTGATGAACCCGATCGAGACCGCGGCCACCGCCCCCGCGGCGAGGGCGCCGTAGAGGATCCCGGCCGCGCCGGTGAGCAGGAAGGCGATCACAACCCCTGGCAGCACAGCGTGGGAGAGAGCGTCAGTCATGAAGCCGAGGCGGCGGAAGATCACGTAGCAGCCCAGTGCGCCTCCCAGGCCGCCGCTGAGCAGAACCTCGACCAGCGCTCGGCGCTGCACCTCCAGCAGGAAGGGGTCGGTGAGCCATTGAAGCGTCACCGCGCCTGGTCCCCCAGCGCCACGCCGCCATCAGGGAGCACCAGCAGGTGCTCACCGTAGATGAGCTCGAGAGTGTCTCGTCGCAGCAGCCGGTTGGCGGGTACGTCCGCCACCACCGTGCCGTGCACACCCCAGATCCTGTCCGCCACCCGCGCGGAGCCGACAACATCGTGGGTCGCCATCAGAACCGTTCCGCCCCCCCTGCAGAACGTGCGAAGCAAACGCATGATGCCGTCCTGGCTGGCTGGATCGACGCCGGAGAGCGGCTCATCCAGCAGCAGCAGCTGAGCCTGCGAAAAGAGCGCCCTGGCCAGCACCACCCGCTGCTGCTGGCCACCGCTGAGCTCGCCGATCGGACGCTCGCGCAGCTCGGGCAGGCCCACCTGGTCAAGCGCGCCGAGCGCCGCTTCGCGGTCGGATGCCGCCGTCCAGCCTATGCGCCGCAGTGAAATTTGACGGCCCATCAGCACCACGTCGAGCACCCTGGCGGGGAAGGCCCAGTTGATGTCCTCTCGCTGGGGCACATAGGCCAGCAGTCGCCGGCGGCCCGGGCCCTCCACCCCCGCCACGGCGACCCGGCCGCTGACGGCCACCGTCCCAACCACCGCCTTCAAGAGAGTGCTCTTACCGGCTCCATTCAGCCCTACCAGACAGACGAAGCTGCCCGCCGGGGCGCTGGCCGTTGCGTCCCGAAGTGCCAGGAGGCTGCCGTAGCGAGCGCTCACACTCTTTAGAGACACGGCGGCCGGCTCGGTCAACAGCTGCTGAACCCCTCAGCCATCACGGCGCCGTTGTGGCTGAGCGCGCCCTCCAGCGTTCCGCCGGGACTCCCCGGTTCCCCCAGCGCATCGCCATAGAGCTTGCCGGCGAAGACTCTGGCTCCGGACTCCCTGGCGATCTGAGCCGCGAGGTTCGGGTCGATGGTGGTTTCGGTGAAGATCGAGCACACGTGCTGCTGCCTGATGGCGGCCACCAGACGGGCAACGTCAGCCGGTCTGACGGCGGCTATCGAGTCGGTAGCGGGAACTATGTCACCCACGAGGCTGATCCCATAGCGGGGAAGAAAGTAGTTGAAGGCGTCGTGGTTGGCCACGAACAGGCGGCGCTGGACGGGGATGGGATCGATTTTCGCGTGAATCTGATGGTCGGCCGCATCCAGGCGCTGACTCAAGGCCGCAGCGTTGCGCTCATAAGTCCCCCGGCCGGCCGGATCCAGTCGCGCCAGTTCGTCGGACACAGCCGCCGCGGCCAGCTTGGCGTTGTCCACTTCGTACCACCAGTGGGGATCCTGGCCGCCTTCGCCGGCACTGCCGGAGCGTAGGTGCACATGCTTCGCCAGGTCGACGGTGTGCACATTTCCGCCAGCTGCCGCAAGGCCTCGGTCGAGCCACTTGTCGATGCCAGCCCCGCTCACGACGACGGCTGCGGAGCGAGCCAGCTGCGTCACCTGTTCAGGCTTCAACTCGTACTGGTGGGGGTCACTGTTCGGCCCCAACAAGGCTGTCAGCTGGACTCGCTCGCCACCGACGGCTCTGACCAGAGCGCTGACCTGGGTCAACGTGGTCGTCACCCGCAGGGTCCCTTGAGCGGATTGACCCGCCTGGCCAGGGGCACAGGCAAGGCTTGGCAAAACCAGCAGGCCAGCCAGGGTGACAGCAGCCAGCGTCTTCA
>JALZAW010000160.1 GCA_030948155.1 Candidatus Dormiibacterota bacterium
CCGCGGCGGTCACTGGCCTTGCTAGCCTGGCGTTTGCCGCCAGCCTTGCGCGTCTTCTGCTGCCGGACCAGGTCGATCTTGCGAACCGAGAAGATGTCCTCCGCCTCGATTGGGCTCTCGCTCCTGCCCTCGCTGCCAGTGGTCCTGCCCTGCTCGGCGCCGGCCGCCTGCTCGCCCGCCTCTGCCTGGGCGCTCTCCTCGCCCTGCCCTTCGCTCTCTTGGGCGCCGCTGGCTGACTCGTCCGAGCTGCCGGCCTCTGCCCGCTCGCCCGCTTCCGCGTTGGCCTCCTCCGACTGGCGGCCGTCCTGCGGCGCCAGCTCCTCTTGCTCCCGCCGGACTGCGTAGCGGGCGCGGTGGGCCAGGGCCAGGTCGGCGGCGTCGTAGATGTCGTCGGCGGTCGCCTCCCGATGGCCTCGAAGCGCCGCCAGCGCCCGGGCTGCCCTCTCGATCACCACGTCAGCCCGGTGTCCCTCCACCCCGGCCTGCAGGCAGATGGAGGAGATGAGGCGGCGCCGGCTGGACGGGAGGCGCACCTTCTGCAGCGCTTTCAACGCTGCGGCGAGCGCCTGGGCCAGTTCCAGGTCGGCGGCCCGAAATCGGGCTAGGAAATCGCTGTCGCCCGCCTTGAAGGCCGCCTCCCGCTCGGCGATCTCCACCCGCAGCTCAGGATCTCGGATGCCCTTCACATCTACGCAGAGGCCGAAGCGGTCGAGCAGCTGGGGCCGGAGGTCACCCTCCTCCGGGTTCATGGTGCCGACCAGCATGAAGCGGGCCGGATGGGTGACCGAAACCCCCTCCCGCTCAACCACGTTGACGCCCATCGCGGCGGCGTCCAGCAGGACGTCCACTATGTGGTCGTCGAGCAGGTTCACCTCGTCGACATAGAGAAGGTTGCGGTTGGCATCCGCCAACACGCCCGGCTGAAAGCGCTTGGCGCCCTTCTGCAGCGCCGCCTCCAGATCGATGGTGCCGACCACCCTGTCCTCCGAGGCATTGATGGGCAGCTCCACCACGCGCATTCGGCGACTGCTTTGCGGCAACGGGTCCTCGCCCGCCGCGAGCCGCCGGCGGCAGTCGGCGCAGAGGTGAGCCGGAGTCGCCGGATCGCAACCGTAGCGGCAGCCCGCCACCAACTGCTGCTCGGGCAGGAGCCTGGCCAGGGCGCGTACAGCCGTCGACTTCGCAGTCCCCCGCTCGCCTCGGATCAGAACTCCGCCGACGGCGGGACTCACCGCATTGAGGCAGAGCGCCAGCCGCATGCCCGCCTGGCCGACCAGGGCGCTGAACGGATAGGCGTTGCGCAGGTCGGTCACAGACTGACTCTAGCGAGCGACCCCGTTGCTGCCCGCACGCTCGCTACAGGTTCCCCGGCTCGGGCCGACCGGCGATGAGAGGTGGCGTCTCTCGGCTCTTCGGGGCGGGCCTGACCGCGCCCCTAGGCCTGCATGGCCTTCTCGGTGGCGGCCCAGAGCTCCCTGACGGAATCGGCTGATTTGTTGAGCAGCGCCTGCTCGCCTGCGTCGAGTTCGATCTCGAGAATCCTCTCCACGCCCCCCGCCCCCAGCACGCAGGGAACTCCCATGAAGATCCCGTCGATCCCGTATTCACCCTCTAGGTAGGCCGCGCAGGGCAGCACGCGCTTCTTGTCGAGCAGGACCGCGTCCACCATCTCGACCACTGAAGCTGAGGGCGCGTAGTAGGCGCTGCCGGTCTTGAGCAGACTGACGATTTCGGCGCCGCCGTTGCGTGCGCGATCGACTATAGCGTCGATGCGAGCCTGGCTGAGAAGTGCGGGCAAAGGAATTCCGGCGACGGTGGTGTAGCGGGGCAGCGGCACCATGGAGTCGCCGTGGCCGCCCAGGACGAAGCCGTGGACGTCCTCAGCTGAGACGCCCAACTCCTCGGCCAGAAAGCAGCGGTAGCGCGCGGAATCCAGCACGCCCGCCATGCCCACCACGCGCTGCTTGGGGAAACCGCTGACCTGGTGAGTGAGGGTGACCATCGCGTCCAGGGGATTGGCCACCACGAGCAGGATCGAGTCCGGCGAGGCTGCCACCACCCTCTCGGTTACCTGGCGGACGATCCCCGCGTTGGTCTTGAGCAGGTCGTCTCGGCTCATGCCGGGCTTGCGCGCGATTCCCGACGTGATCACTACTATCTCTGAACCGCGGCTCTCCTCGTAGCCGTTGCTGCCGATAACGCGAGAGTCGTAGCCATAGACAGGCCCGGCCTCCTGGATGTCCAGCGCCTTGCCCTGGGGCATGCCCTCCACGATGTCGATCAGGACCACGTCGGCGTACTCGCGCTCGGCGAGCCGCTGGGCCAGCGTTCCTCCCACCATTCCCGCTCCGACCACAGTCACCTTAGAACGCGGCATTCCTCAGCCTCCTCCGAATCTCATCTCCCGCCGACTCGCTCTGGACAGGCCTCCTGCTAGTGTCCCGCGATACCAGTGTCCGGACACCTAAAACCTTTCGCTTTCGACGTCGAAGACCTCGGGACCCGCCAGCCGGCGAGCGAAGGTCAGGAACCCGGTGTGGGCAACCATACGGTGTGCTGGACGGAGGCTGCGCCCGCGCACAGTCCAGCCTCTCTCCAGCACTTCCACTGTGTTGATAAGGCCGAAACCACCGACTAGACGCAGCTCGTCACAAAAGCGTTGTACCTGGCTCACGTTGGGACAGTGGGCGAAGAGCACTCCCCCAGGTCGAAGTGACTCAGCCGCGTGCGGGGCCGCCCGCCAGGGCTCAGGAAGATCGAGGAGAACACGATCCTGATCGCGCTCGGCAAAACCTTCGTACGCGTCGCCAAGCTTCAACTCCAGATTGGCGGGTAGGCAGCCCAGCACTTCCTGGATGGCGCTGCGGGCGGCGCTCTGGAACTCCTCCCTCTGCTCATAGGAGACCACCCGGCCGTGCGGTCCGACAGCTCTGACGGCCGCCATCGTCAGGGCTCCAGTACCTGTGCCTGCCTCCAGCACCGCCGCGCCCGGAAAGAGGTCGGCGTGGAGAAGGATGGCGCCCAGGTCTTTGGGGTAGATGGGTTGCGCTTCACGGCGGCGTCCCCTCACCCGTTCTGAAAACGTCGGCCGCAGCGCCAGCAGCCGGACACCGCGGCTGGTCCTCACCACAACTCCGTCCGGCCGCCCGATCAGATCGTCGTGGCTCAAGGCGCCCGAGTGGAGGGAGAGCGTGGCGCCGGCCCTCAGACTGGCCTGGTAGCGGCGGCCGGCGCGATCGTGCAGCAGCACGAGGTCGCCCTCCCGCAGCTCACCGCTCACGGCTTGACAGTGCGGATCAGCGCGTGCCAGTAGGCGTGGCGCAGCCGGCCGGCGCGTCTCTCCGGCCGCAGCTGCAGGGCCGCCTCGCCCTTCGCCGCCTCCAGCCTGGCCGCCAGCACCTCCACTCTGTGCGGCTCGATGGCAAGGTTGGCCATCCAGCCCTCGAAGTCCCAGTCCAGCTCCCGCCGCTGGGCGGTCTCGACGCGAAGGCCAGCCTCACCCAGCAGCTGCGTCCACTCGGCCAGCGTCCGGCTCAGCACGTGGCTGGGATCGCGGCCGATCTCGATCTCGTGAAGGTGCTCGCGCGCCGCCTCGGGCGGCGAGCAGTCGATGAAACAAGCGTGGCCGCCCCTCTTGAGGACCCGCGTTGCCTCGCTCAGCGCGCCGGCTAGGTCAGAGAAGTGATGCGGCGCGGCGCGGGCGGTGTAGAGGTCGATGACACCGGAGGCGAAAGGCAGCCGGCAGGCGTCGCCCTGAACCCAGCTGAGGTTGACCCCGCCGAGTCGCTCAGCATTGCGCCGGCACTCGACCAGCATGGCCGGTGTCAGGTCGAGACCGATCACGTGCGCCACGTGGGGAGCAAGCGCGAAAGCTGTATTGCCGGTGCCGGTGGCCACGTCGAGAGCCAGATCTGCCGCCCGGGGCCGGGCCAGCTCGACCAGCTCGTCCAGGTGAGTTGGGTCGGCATGGAAGAATGAGCGCGAGTAGTTCGCCGCCACGGGGCCGAAAGTGGCCCGGATCCCGGCCGTGTCCCCCGCCTGCCGGCGGCCGCCAACTCGCTCATCCACGTCGGTCAATCTACTGAGGCAAAGCGTCATGACGAAGGCAACCGCTCGCTGGTCAGGCAGCAAGACCAGGTTCAGCATCGAGGCAGGCTCCGGCCACCAGGCGCTCGTCGACGAGGCAGCGCCCTTCAGCGACGACGAAGGCATGCGGCCGACCGAGATGCTGCTGGGGGCTCTCGGCGGCTGCACAGGGGTCAACGCCGTGTTGCTCTTGAGGAAGTTCCAGCAGCGCTTCCAGAACCTGGCGATCCAGGTGGAGGGGGACCAGGAGGCCGACTGGCCCCGCGCCTTCAGCTCGATTCGGATCAACTTCGAGATCAGCTGGGAAGACGGCTTCACTCCGGACGAGGTCACTGTGGAGAAAGCGCTGGACATGGCGTGCAATCGCTACTGTCCGGTTGACGCCACGCTCACTGATGGCACGCGAATCCAACACAGCCACAGTTCTCCAGCACGCTGAGCCGTGTAGGCAGCGAGCTCGGGGCTGCCGGGCGGGCTCTCCTTTAGAATTGTCGCCATAGTCCCCTCCGGCATTTCCACCTGGAGATCTTTTTGCTAAGCGACTACGCGCCACTCGTCATCTACACGGTGATCGTCGTGCTCGTCGTGGGGCTGCTCCTGACCCTCTCCTACGTCCTCGGCCCGGCCAAGGCCTATACCGCCAAGCGTCTGCCCTATGAGTCGGGCATGGTGCCCACGACCCCCGCCCGGCAGCGCATGTCGGTCCGCTTCTACCTCACGGCGATGCTCTTTATCATCTTCGACGTCGAAGCTGTCTTCTTCTACCCCTGGGCGGTAATCCTGCGCCAGCTCAAGTGGTTCGGCGTGATCGAGATGTTCGTGTTCATTGCGATTTTGCTCGTGGCGCTGGGCCACATCTGGCGCAAGGGAGGCTTCGATTGGGAGTAGAACAGCTCCTCGAGCCTCTGGGTGAGAACGTGCTCACGACGACTGTCGGCAAGCTGGTCGGCTGGGGCCGGGCCAACTCGGTCTGGCCGGCTCAGTTCGGACTCGCCTGCTGCGCCATCGAGATGATGGCGGCCGCCGGCCCCGCCTATGATCTGGGCCGCTTCGGCTCCGAAGCCATGCGAGCCTCGCCGCGGCAATCTGATCTGATGATCGTCGCCGGCCGGGTGTCGCAGAAAATGGCACCTGTTCTGCGCCAGATCTATGACCAGATGCCGGAACCGAAATGGGTGATCTCCATGGGCGCCTGCGCCTCCACCGGCGGCGTTTTCAACAACTACGCGATCCTCCAGGGAGTGGACAAGATTGTCCCCGTCGACGTCTACGTCCCCGGCTGCCCGCCCCGCCCGGAGGATCTGATCAACAGCCTCATGATCCTGCAGGAGAAGATCAAGGCGCAGGGACTCAGGCCGCGGGTATGAGCGAGCAGCCGGTACCCGCCGCCGCTGTGCTGGCCGAGGGGATGATCGCCGGGGACCACTGGATCCAGGTGCAGCCCGAACAGATCCGCGGCACCCTGAGCCGGCTGCAGGCTGAGGGATTCACTTACTTCCTCTTTCTCACCTGTGTCGATCACCTGGCCACGCCCCTCTTGCAGCGGCCGCCCCAGCGCTTCGAGCTCATCTACCAGCTCCGGGACCTGAAGCAGCGTCGCGAGATCCGGATCCGCGTGTTCCTGCCGGAGGAGCGGCCCCTCATCGCCAGCGTGCAGGACATCTTCGCCCCTGCCAACTGGGACGAGCGTGAGACCTGGGACATGTTCGGCATCGAGTTCGCCGGCCATCCCAACCTGGAGCGCATCCTGATGCCAGAGGACTGGATAGGCCATCCGCTGCGCCGCGACTTTCCTGTCGGCGGTGAGCCTGTCGACTTTTCCGAGGACCACGAATCATGGCAGACGGCACCCCCGCCGGCTTGAGCGCTCCGGCCGGGCCGATGACCGAGCACTCGCAGGGCATGTCGATCCGGCGCAGCCGGCTTGA
>JALZAW010000161.1 GCA_030948155.1 Candidatus Dormiibacterota bacterium
GCTTTCCCTCACTGGGCGACCGGCAGGACGAAGCTGATCGGTCGCTGCGTGCGCAGAACGACGTCGGCGAAGCACAGTGTGCCACCCCGCAACTGGGCCGGGGGACCGGACGACGACGACCACCGAAAGCCGCTCGGCGTCCGTGCACGCTGCAGCCCAACCTGCACTTCGACCGGCGTTCCGCCGGTGACAGCGAAGAGGTGCTGGACCAGGGACTCGTTGTTGAGCGAGGCCATCATCCCGCGCTGCGTGGACGGAAATGGCGCCACCTCGAGGACGCGGGCGTCGATGAAGCCGTATTCAGCCCGGCTCACCGTGCTCGGCGACACCTGGACCGCCATGCCGGGCCGGACCTGCTCGGCGACCGTAGCGGGGAGGTAGAGCAAGGCTTGAAGCGACTCCTCGTCGCTGGCGAAGTTGACGATGGGGGTGCCGATTGTCACGTAGTCGCCGAACGTGGCGAGCAGCTCCACTACGGAGCCCGAGAAGGGGCTGGGAACATTGACTCGGACTCCGGGCGACGTCTCGATCAGTGCGACCGGCTGGCCCTCAGCCACGTGATCGCCGCGCTTGACGAGCAGGTCGTAGACGACGCCGGCGCTCGTGGTCACGATGGAATAGGTGCCGCCACTGTTCGCGATCAAGCCCTGCCCGCGCACGCTGGTGGTGATGCTTCCGACGATGCCCCAGCCGACGATGCCGAGAGTGATGGCGACCAGGGTGACCAAGGCGACCCAGCCCTTGGAATCGGCCACCCGCATCTGGCGGTCGAGCTGATCCGGAGACGTCAGCCGGCCCAGGGCCACCTGACGGAACAGTCCCTGCTGCATCCCTCAACTCGCCCCCGTGATGACCATGGCTCGCTTGCTGGAGGATCCCGGCGCACGGTCACGCTTGACTGATGCCCGGGACCTGGCCAGTATGTCAGGTCAGCCTGGCTCGGATCACGGGATCGGTGCCGTTGGAGGCGCGCAGCCGGCTCGAGCGTGGAACACTTTAGGGACGGCAGTCGCTTGACGGTTGGCTATATTCCCGAGTCGGGAGGAAGTTCTTGAAGACAGCCGGGTTCGACATCGGTGGCCTCCTGGTTCTGGTCGCAGCGGCCATTCTGCAGGGGTGCTCGCCTTCGTCCGCCCCGGCCGCCGCCGTGGCGAGCCCATCACATGGCACGTTCGCGGGACAGTTCAACATCGGTGGGGGTCGCGAGCTTTACCTCCAGTGCCAGGGGATGGGTGCGCCGACCGTCATTCTCGAGTCCGGGTACCACGACTCGTCCAGCCTCTGGTCCCAGTCCGAAACCAGACCGCCGGTGCCGTCCTCGCCGGCAGTCTTGCCTGGCATCGCCCGATTCACCCATGTCTGTACATACGACCGCCCGGGAACGCTGGTCTATGACACCAACCCACCCAAGATCGGGACCCGAAGCACGCCGGTGAAGATGCCCCGCACGGCGGGGGATGTGGTCACCGACCTCCACGAGCTGCTGGCGAAAGCAGGCGTGCCCGGGCCTTACATCTTGGTTGGACACTCACTCGGCGGTCTTTTCGTGCGTCTCTACGCTCAGACCCACCCCGATCAGGTCAGCGGCGTCGTACTCGTCGACGCCTTCGCCGCCGAGATTCCGGCTTTGTTCGGAGCGCAATGGGCCGCCTACAACCAGCTCCTCGATCACCCCGGCACTCCTTACGACAACGACCAGAGCTTCGAGACGATCGACATCAGCGCCAGCGTTACCCAGATCGAGCATGCACCGCCTTGGCGCCGGATGCCCCTTGCCGTACTCACGAAGACCGAGCCATTTCCACTACCGCCCGGGACTCCATCAGGCCTCGGACCTCAGCTCGAACGCGTATGGACGGCCGCCGCCGCCGACATGGTGGGGCTGGAACCACAGACGCCTCACACCTTCGTTACCGGCAGCGATCACTACATCCAGGTCCGGGACCCCGACGTCGTCGTTCAGACAGTCCGGCTCGTTATCGGCCGAGCCAAGCACGGGTAAGACAACGGCCGATGACGCAGCCTGAGTCCGGCCACCTCAAGCGCCCGGTTGGGTTGAGCTCCAGCAACCACACCGGCGGGGAGCCCAGATGCCGAGCTCAGTCCGAGGCACTCCGTTGAGCTTGAACTTGACGATCGTGCCGATGGCACGCATGCCCCTGGTCTGGATGCTGACCGCGTTGCTGATCACGTTCTTGGTGACGCGCTGGACGACCCGGCGGATCAGGGCCGGGGCCACAGGGCTCCGGAACTGGAGCATCGGAGGCGTGCACGTGCATCACCAGGTGTTCGGGATCCTCACGATTCTGGTAGCAGGCTGCCTCGAGTTTGCATACCGGCCGGCCTCTCCATGGAACGACCTCCTGTCCGCGATGTTTGGCGTGGGCGTAGGTCTGACGCTGGACGAGTTCGCATTGTGGCTGTACATGGATGACGTCTACTGGACGTCCGCAGGCCGCAAGTCCATCGATGCAGTGTTCGTGGCGACTGTGGTTACCTGCCTGCTGCTGGTCGGGGTGACGCCGCTTACCGTCTCCGATGGAGATCCGGAGCTGCGCTGGCTGCTGGCGGTGACCATCGTGGTCAACCTCTTTCTGTGCATCATCACCTTCCTCAAGGGCAAGCCCATCCTCGGCATCATCGGCCTGCTCGTGTGGCTGGTGGCACTCGTCGCAAGCATGCGGCTAGCAAAGCCCGGATCGCAGTGGGCAACATGGCGCTATTCCGAGTCATCCAGCAAGCGCAGTCGATCCGAGCAGCGCTTCGGCGCCGCTTATCAGGCTCGCTGGGATAGGGTTCGGGACCTGGTCGGCGGCGCTCCCACCCCGCCCGTCTGACTAAGGACCGGGACCCGGCCACTTCGGAACCAACGCAATCGGCCGGCGCGGGCCAGCACGTACCCATCCCTCCCACTCGTGTGGGCAAGCGCCCAGCGTCATTGGGCGAACGACTCTCGACGCCACGCCGAACACGCGATAGCTTGCCAGCCAACGCTTACGGGTGAGCGAGAGCTTCGACAACCGAGCGAGGTTGCGTTCGCTCGCTGACGCGACGAAAGGAGATGCGCTCTGGTCGGCAACAAGCAACGGATGACTTCAGTGAGTATGGCGAACAGGCAGGTCGGCGAGGTCGAGAGCGGGCCGAGGCTCGTGGCGGCCGAGGGCGCCAATGCCCGTGATCCGGTTGTGCTCGTGGTCGGGAGCGGCGCTCAGCGCTACCGCGAGTACCTGCTCACGTCAATGGCGAGCCATCACCACTTATGGCTGCTCAGCGAGCAACTACCGACCTGGCAGGCGGCGTTGTTGGCGGGGAACACGGTCGTGGATGTGTTGGACCCTCAGGCTCTTGTGCAGGCAGCCACCGAGGTGGCCACCAGCAGACCCGTCCGTGGGGTTGTCTGCTATGACGAGGCATTGATCCTGTCTGCGGCTGAGGTGGTGGCGGCGTTGGGGCTACCGGGAATGAGCCCCGAGACCGTGACCAACTGCCGCGACAAGCTGCTCACGCGCGAAGTGCTGAGCCGGGCGGGAATTCCGCAGCCATGCTCGATCCGGGTCCACAGCCTGGCCGACGCGGCACTGGTGGCCGCCGGCATCGGCTATCCCGTCGTTCTCAAGCCGCGCAACCTGGGCGCGAGCGAGGGCGTGGTCAAGGTCAACCACGCCTCCGAGCTGGCGGATGCGTTCCGCGTCACGTGGTCCTCCGGCAAGCCGGACCTGCCCGCGAGCGAGTGGGGCGTGCTTGTCGAGGAGTTCCTCGACGGGCCCGAGATCAGCGTCGACGGTGCGGTGTTCGAAGGGCGGTATTCGGTGCTGGTCGTCGCTCACAAGCAGGTGGGGTTGGCGCCGTATTTCGAAGAGACGGAGCACGTCGTGGCAGCCGATGACCCTCTGTTCGAGGACGAGGCCATGCGTGCCCTGCTCGATGCGGCCCATAGGGCACTCGGCGTTGCTCATGGGATGACTCACACCGAGATCCGATTGACCGCTCGCGGGCCGCGGATCGTCGAGGTCAACGGGCGAATCGGCGGCGACCTCATCCCTCTCGTGGGCTGGCTGGCGACTGGGATCGACCCCGGCTCGGTGGCCATCCAGCTCGCCATCGGAGAGCAACCCGAGGTGCGGAGAACTAGCAGGCGCAGTGTTGGCATTCGCTTCTGCTACCCCGAGGAGGACTGTCGCGTGGTTTCGGTTGCGGTCCCCGATTCGGATCAGCGCTGTGGACTCGTGTCGGCGGCGGCTCTCGCAAGCCAGGGGACGGTGCTGTGCCTGCCGCCGACCAGTTACGTCTCGCGCCATGCATATGTGATCTGCGAGGCGCCGGACCCCGCATCATGCCACGAGCGGCTGGCCGTCGCGGCCGCCCGGGTGACGCTCGCGTCAGAGACATTGACGCCGGTGCTGGGCAGTGCCCGTCAATGACGACCGCCAGCCCCGTGTCGCGTCCCTCCATCGCCCGCACCGTCCGCGACCTCTCGCTCCCGGTCTGGACGCTGTTGGGAGGCACACTTGTCAATCGGCTGGGAAGCTTCCTGCAGATGTACCTGGTCCTGTACCTGGTCCATCGAGGCTACGCGGTCGCGGTGGCGGCGCTGGCCCTGGGCGCGTACGGAGTTGGCACCATCGCCGGGGTGCTGGCCGGGGGCGCCCTCACTGACCGGCTCGGCTATCGCTGGACGATTGCAGGCTCGATGGTGATGGCGGCGCTCCTCACCGTGGCGCTGACCCTGGCTCCCGGCCCTGAGGCCATCGTGGTGGTCGCCGCAGGCATAGGAGCCGCGGCCGAGGCCGGCCGGCCGGCGTCATCGGTGCTGCTCGTGACTCTCATGCCGGAGGACCGGGAGGTGATGGGATTCGCGATCCAGCGCCTTGCGGTCAACCTCGGGGTGACCCTAGGGCCGCTGGTCGGCCTGATCCTGATCCGGTTCTCGTACGAGCTGCTGTTCTACGCCGATGCCTTCACCTCTCTCGTCTTTGGACTGATGGCGGCAGCTCTGTTGCCCCGGGGGGTTTCCCAGGCAAAAGCCGATGTCGAATCCGACTCGCGATCGGGCTACGTGATGGTGTTGCGTGACGGCAGATTCATCCTCTTCCTGCTTGCCACGCTATTGATGGGCCTCGTCTACGTCCAGTACGTCTCGGCGCTTCCCCTGCACATCCGGGCTGCCGGCTACCCCGTTGCGGTCTACGCGGCACTCGTCTCCCTGAACGCTCTCATGGTGATCTGCTGCGAGGTTCCCATAACCAGCTTCGTCCAGCGGCTGGCGACGAGGTTGGTCGTTGCCCTGGGGATAGGGCTGATCGGGCTGGGAGTCGGTCTGTACGGAGTCCTTCCCGGGCTGGTCGGATTGGTGATCGCGACCGTGGTCTGGAGCTTGGGCGAGATGGTCAGCGCACCAGCCATGACCGCGTATCCGGCCAAGCTCGCGCCACCGCAGCTTCGAGGCCGGTATGTGGCCGCCTCCGACGTGCCTCACCAGGTCGGGTTTGCGCTCGGCCCCGTGATCTGGATTGCGGCCTGGACTCGGCTCGGCGCCGGCGTCTGGGTGCTCTGCGCGCTGGTGGCCGTGGCGGCGGTGGCCTGCGCCGTCGCTGGCGTCGAAGGCAGGAAGAAGCCCGAAGCCGCGGCGTCGACCGCAGGGAGGGCCTGAATCCGATGACGACTATCAGCTCAGCGCTCACGCCTGAGGAGGCGGCCGAAGTGTCTCGTCGAGTCGCGTTGGTCGTGGATCCATATTCCTCGGGAAGCCTGCTCGCGCCGGCCTTCCGAGAAGCCGGAATAGCACCAGTCGCTCTTCTCACATCACCATCCTCGCCCGCGGTGGTGGCGTCCTCCTACCGCCCCGGGGACTTCGGGGCTGTCGTCGTCCACGCGGGCAGCCTGTCTGAGACGATCGACAGGGTGCGGGCGCTGGGGCCGCACTGGGTGTTCGCCGGCTGTGAGACTGGCGTCGAGCTGGCAGACCAGGTGGCGGCGGCGCTCACGCCGG
>JALZAW010000007.1 GCA_030948155.1 Candidatus Dormiibacterota bacterium
CTCTCGCTCTGGTGTCTGGTCTGCGGGGCTGAGGTGCCGGCCAGCGGCCGGCGGGGTCCCCGTCGGACCTACTGCTCCGAGGCGTGTAAACAGGCCGCCTATCGGCGCCGTGCTCGCGGGGCGCCGGAGGATCTACCCCGGCAGGAACCGAGTGGGCGGCGTCGAACCCTGGTGGCACCATGAGCGGGCGATCGTCTGAACACGTGCCAACTGCAGTCAACAACCTGCGCCATTGGTTTAGCGCTCTTTGGGCGCCGATCACGCGCCAATAACGCGCCAAGACTTTGTCCGGCCACTCGGCACAGCTGTCAATTGATTGTCAAGTGAAAACGCGCTAAGGTTGAGCGGCTAACAGCGGGCTACCTGGCTTCGGCTGGGTGGCCCACTTCTGTCTTCGAGGGTGCATAATCTTCACGCAGAAGAAATAGAGCCGCCCACGGGAGCGCCAGGTAGCCCGCTGTTAGCACACGCGAGGGCTCTTCCGAGTGGCGGGAGGAGAGCTCTTGTGTGGAAATTGATCTGAAGAGGCACGGCCTCGACCTCGACATTCGGGTCAAGGTAACTCGGGCTGAGGCAGCGCTACTCGCCGCCGTCGTGCTCACCTTGGCCGGTTCGGGCCATCTGCCGGTCAGTCTCGGCGGGGCTGTCAACATTATCGGGCAGTGTGCCGCTCCGATTCTGACGGGGCATGGAGCAACCAGCTGCCTCGGCAGTCCAACCGCTGATCGACCCCGGGGGACACCGCCTCCAGCCGTACCACGGAAGGTCGGCCCGTGACTCACTCTGCGGAAGGACGAGCCGTTTCTCAGCGGTTCTCGGCTCTACTGCAAAGACATGTCCATGCAGCCTGCCTTCGAACTGGCAAGCTTAGGAAGGAGCTTGCCCGCGACTGCAGCACGCGGCCCGACACCTTTGCGCACCTCATGAGCGCTCGTCGGCGCCCCGGTACACGCAATGGCGTCCTACTGCTAGCTAAGGGCTTAGAGCTAGGGCCCGAAGACACGAATGGACTCCTCGAAGCGGCCGGGTTCCCCCCTCTGGCGGACGTTGCCAACAGGAGTCACGCATCCCATACGAGCGGTTTGATCGAGATCGCACGGCAGGCCACTGAAGAGCAGAAGTTTGCGGAGCCTTTGATGGAGCTCGGATTGCTGGAGGCGCGGTGGGCACTCGACAGCGGCCGGAATGACCTAGCGGGCTCACTGGCCGAAGATCTGTACCGCTTCGCTGGATCGCTCGGCATAGACCCGTTCATGAGGATGCGTCGCGCGCTCGCGGGAGTCGGGTTGCTAACGATCGCTGAGCACAATGCAGGGGAAATAGTCCCTACCGGAGCTCAAGAACCGCCACACGTTAAAGCCGACGACCAATCGGAGCTGCTTCACTGCGATCTTCACTCTTTCGTGCCGAATCCCTACGGCACGTTTCCATCAGATTGAAACTTGAGGCATATTGTCCGCACCCTGTCCGCGCGCCCATGACTAGGCTGCAGAGGTATGCAGCAGGCTACCTACGAAGATGCCTTGGAGGCGGCTCGACGCTGGATCGCCGAGCACGGCCGCTACCCCCAGCAGCAGGAATGGGGGCATCGGGCGCCTGGGCGGCCGACCACGCGCACGATCAAGCGGCGCTGGGGCTGGGACGAGCTGATGAGAGCGGCTGCCGGCGCCGGTGCCCGGAACCCGAAGCTGGAGCCGCGCCGGCAGCGCCGTCTCGAGCTGCTGCTCACGCTCCGTCGAGCTCGTGAGGAGCTGGGGCGCTGGCCCACGGCCGGCGAGTGGGAGTTCGCCACCGAGACGCACGCTTCCAGGCGCAGCTACGTGCGCCAGTTCAGCAGTTGGCGGCAAGCCTGTCGAATGGCGGCACGGCTGAGGCTGTGAGCTTCGCGCTCCTGGTGCCAGCCGACGACTCGCGGCCGATCGTGCTCCGCGAGGAGGTGGTGCGGGCGCGAGGCCTGCACCAGCTGGCGCCTGAGCTCTGTGTGCGGTGATGCTGGTCCATGAGAACGGCCACGGCAAGGGGTCGCCGCTCAACCGGCGCGGCGGCGAGCTCTATGGCGCGCGGACGCCATCCCCGGTGATGCCCTGATCTGTCAGGAGCGCCGCACCACCTTTTCGGTGAACGAGCTGAGGAGCTTCACCCAGGAGGAGGCGGAGCGCCTGCGCGATCTCCTCTTTCGCCGGACCGGACGCGGGTGCGGGTGAGCGGACTACTTCCACCACCCTTCGCCGAGTTCACGCTCTAGGCGGCGGAAGATGCCCAGGACGAGACCGAGCTGCAGCTCGTTGTGACGCGGGAGGACGACCGAGGTAGAGCCGCATAGCCAAATTTCGTGTTGGGCGCCCTGGCGGAGCAAGGTCCAGTCTTTCCCGCGGGCCTTGGCGGCCTTCCGAATCCTCTGTTTCACCTCCCCGCGCTTCACCCGACAAGTCTAAACCCCCTTGACTTAATAAGTCAAGGCCGTTGACAAACCCGAACGCTGGCGTCATAGTTAGGGCACGGAAGAATGGCAAGCGGGAGTCGCCGGTACTTCCCACGGCAAATGGTCCGACGCAGAGTGACGCGCAGAACGCGGTAATGCGGCGGTCCCGGTCACAAGCCCGGGACGCAGAGGCGCGTTTTGAGGATAGGACCATGGACACAGAGGAACGGAAAGCCTACGTCGTGGAGGCGGTGCGCGACGAGGATGAATGGTGGATCGTCAAGGTCCCCGAAGTAGACGGAGCCATGACCCAGGCACGTCGACTCGATCAGGTGGAGGAGATGGCACGTGATGTCGTCTCCCTGCTGCTGGAGGTTCCGCCCGACTCGTTTGATCTGGTCGTGAAACCGCTCCTTTCAGAGCCGCTCGCCAGTCAGGTAGCCGAGACACGCGAGCTGCGCGAGCTGGCTGAGCGGAGTCAGGTGAAGGCGGCTGCGGCCACCGGACCGTTGGTTGAGGAGCTGCTGGCGGGCGGCTTCCGAGTCCGGGAGATCGGCCAACTTCTGGGAATGACCTATCAGCGGGCAGCTCAGCTCGCCGCCCGAACACGAGGACCGGCATCGGCTGCAACCCAACCCCGCGGCCGACCGCGGGCTGGTCGTCGTCAGGGTGGGACGGGCGCCGCTAGCCGTCGAGTAAGCAAGCGACCGACGCCCGGGGGCTGACGCATTGCGGCACGCTGTGCGCAGTGATGCTATCGATAAGCACTGCTCTCGGCCGCAAGCTTAGCTGGACGGCCTCGGCAGCCTCCGGACGTCGAAAAGGTCCACCGTGTTTGAGTTGTAGTTCGTCAGAAGGAGTGTTCGTCCGTCGCTCTCGAGGCTGAGTTCCCGCGGGAAGGCGCCCACCGGAATCGTTCCCAGGAGCCCGGGTTGACCTTTCAGCACTCTGCCCACGTCGAGCAGGGTGAAGCTCTGTGGGGCGTTAGGCGCCTGGAAGCGGTTGGAGTTGGTCACCGCGACCACCCGGTCGTCCTCGATCAGTGCCATGCCAGTCGGAGCTCGGTCGACAGGCGCCGTCGCGAGCAGCGCACTCCCGGGATCAGCCGTCAGCGACGCCGTGCGGAACGCCAGCACCTGATTGCCTTCCTGCGCGGCGACCCAAGCGGTTTCCCCCGACGAGGAGACAACGACCCTTACCGGTCCACAGCCGGCGGGTCGGCGGGTGAGAAGCGCACCAGACGGATCACGGCCAACTCGGGTCACGTCCACGACCGCAAGGGAGCCTGGAGGATAGCCGTTGCACTCGTGCGCCGGGGATCCGTCGACAGGATCGATGCGACTCGCCACGTAGAGGCTACGACCGTCCGGAGACAGCGCCATTCCAACCGGCCCACTGTCCAGGCCGACCGGGCCCTGACTCACCTGGATCTCACCCAAGAGCGCCGATGAAGGCGCTCCACCCCGCCCGACATGCTGGAGGTCGACCGCGCCCACGGTCCCATAGTTCTCGTTCGCGACGAAGGCATAGCGGTCGTCCGTTGTGACTGCGATTTCAATCGCCTTAGGGCTGCCCGGCTCTGAGATGGAGCCAAGCTCAGCACCTTTCGCGCCGGATTCTGCTTCTGCCACGTCCACGAACGCCGCTCCCGAGCCGTTGGCCACGACCAGCATGGTGTCGTCACGTGTCAACGCGAGGCCGGACGCACTGCCCTGGACTGCGACGGTGTGCACCAGGCAAAGGCGCCCAGGATCTCGGCGCAGCACGGCGATCCCGTTACTCGACATTGAAGTGAAGATCCAGCGTCCCGAGCGCGTGGCGATGCTCTTGAAGGGATGCCCTGGCAAGTGAACGGCGGCCAGCAAGCCGTTGGGGCCGTCAGTCGACGTGGTAACGCAGGATCGATCGCCCGGCGCATTGCTGTCGCCCCCGCCCTGGCAAGCGGCCAGCAGCAGTGCCAGGAGGGGAATGAGTCTGATAATTCCAACACGCGGACTCACGAATCCTTCAACTCACGACCGTTTGCTTCTAACAACGCCCGCCGGTCCCGCAGCGGTCCCCACCTAGCTAGCCTCCAAAGGGAGGCCTCGACCTTGCCGCGGCGCGTCGTGGCGAGGCCGCCGATGCTGTTGATAAACGCTGGTGAGGAAAGCATCGCCGAACTCGGCTGAGGGCTTATCGGGGCGCCCTCCCGCGTCAAAGCGGTCCGCCCACTACCTGTGGTGGTCACCGGGCGGGCAGGGAAGCCGACTTGTGGCTGGCTCGGTCAGCTGAAGACACCGCCGACAGCTATGTCGGCCTGTAGTAGGCCGCCCCGGTGAAAAGCCCGTTTAAACGGGTTTTCGACGGAAGTTTTTCCTTGCCATATCGAACGAATGTTCGTAGGCTGGCACGATGAGGCTGGACAACGATGCCGACGAGCTCTCGCCAGGCCGGCTGTTCATCCACGGACGGCTCAACGACCCGATGACCGGGGGCCCGCTCTACTGCCGGGTCCTCTCCTTCGATGCAGCTTGGGTCGAGTACGAGCCCATCTATCACCGGGAGGACGGTTCGGAGCGGCTCGGAAGTCCCCGCCGGCTGCCGATCGAAGGCTTCCTCGGGGAAACCTTCGGAGGCTGGTACCAGGGGACCTGGCCACCGCCGGCGATCCTGAGAGCGCCCCGGGGTCTGCCGGCGCCGTTGGACCCCCGCAAGATCGGAAGCCGACCAGCCGGGTCCTGAACACAAAAGGGCCGGGAGCGCAGCTCCGGCCCCGTACGGGAGGAGTGGGGATTAGGTGATGACGTCCTCCTCGCTGCTCGCCTGTCCGTCTTCGGGACCGGCAGCTTCGTTCGCCCGCATGGGAACGATCCCGCCCATGAACTCGGACTCGACCGGGCTGGTCTGCGCTGTCACCCGCAGGGCCGTAGCGCGCAGCGCGTACGGAGCCGCGGAGCGGCCTGACAGAGAAAGAGCGGCCCTCGGGGGCGTCGGCTCGCCGACGATGGCGCAACGTGACCAGTCCGGCTAGCCATTCATTTCAGCAACGAGGGCCACCAGGTGCCTCGGACCCCTCGGGCGCTTCCTCGGTGCCAGGTGCTGGTAGAGCTTTGCGAACGGGCACCACAGCTATCCGAGTGGCCTCACGTTGGTATACCTGAAGAGGAGAGTTTCGGTTCGATTCGTCGGAGAACCAGTAACCGCTGAGGGTCCCTCGCGCCTCTAGGACGAGATCACGATAGTCTGTCATTTCTGTATCTGTGGCATTTTCCAGCAGCGGGACACGGGCGTAGACGGCTGCGATAATCCCTTCGACACCGTCCGGCAGGGACTTGGCGCGGTCCACCAATTCTTTGCGATGGGTGTTCCACGCCTCAAACGGTCCCTTCACTGGTGTGCCGTATCTAAGATTCCGATCAATGAGTTCCTGAATGACGCCTAGCTCTAGGATGACGTTACGCACTGCATTCCAGTGACTCCTTCGTTGCCGGGCGCGCGACTTCCGGCCCCCAACGAATCCCGCCGCTCCCGTTGCAATCATGCCAATCGCGCTAACAAGCGGCCCGAGAAACGGACCCGCATGAGCAAGTGTCGCCGGATCGAACAGTCCTGCCCCGCGGATGATCGCCGCGAAAGCACCTATCCCTGTCAAGAGTCTGCGGACGATATGCGCGCGGGCGGATTGTACGATCGCTCAAGGTTCGCTTCCCTTAGGTCGGCGCGCTCAAGAAATGCGTCTGTAAGATCAGCCCCATAAAGGTCGGCCCCTCGAAGAAACGCTCCAGACAAATGGGCATTGGTCAAATCTGCCCCTACAAGGTTTGCCCCTTCAAGGTGTGCGCCGGCAAGCACGGCGCCGTGCAGTCTGGCGCGACCGAGAAAAGCACGTTGGAGGTTGGCCCCAACCAAGCTGGCGCCTTCAAGATCCGCCTCCTCGAGATTAGCCCCCTCAAGGTCCGTCTCTATCAAAGTCGCACCAGCAAGGTTAGAGCGCCGCAACTGTGCCCCTTCCAGATTGAGTCCCCTGAAGTCCAGTTGGCGTAGGTCAAGGTCCCCCAACTGGAACTGGAGGTGTCTACCACCGACGTACCACCTCCCGCGTCCCAGAACCGTAACGGCAGCTTGGAGGTCTGGCGGTGGGGATTGCTCCTCTACCTGTTTGGAGGGATCAACGTCACGAGAACCCGCATGTTGGCGGACAAAGGCAGTGAGAATTTGGACGATGGCGTTCGTGTACATCGGGGAGTCGCGGGCGATCTGGTCGAGCGCGTAAACCCCCGCTGTTCGCACCGCCCTGTCGGGCTCGCCAATGAAGTCGATTGCCCGTAAAAACTGCTGAGTAATGTCCGTGGCACGTCGAGCCTCTATCGTTCTCCGGCTAACCCTTTCGACGTAGATTGCTAAGGCCAAGATCACTACTAACCCTTCGGTGAGGTTCCGCAAGAGCACTACGGCACCCTCGCCGAATGCGCTGAGGCCGAGAGCGGCGGAGAGGAGGCGGAATGTATCCGGACTCACATTAGCGATTACGGCAGCCACGACGAGGATTGCTGTCAACCAGATCAGATAGTTATCTGAAAGGAGACGCAGGATCCTTCTTGCCCAAGATCGCACGGGAGTTAGTCGGCTGCTTGTAGGTACTGCCGGAGTGTTTCAGCTATGACGGAACTCTTGCTGCGCCCTGACCGCCTCATCTCTGCCCGGATCAGCTCCTCGACGTCCTCGGGGCAGTAGAACACCATTTTCCGATTTGTCTCCTCCCACTTCCGGCGATCGGTCACCGGGTTACGGGTACCGGTAACCGGTGACCCTTCTACGGCTACCGGTGACCCCTCCACGGTCACCGGGGGCCGGTCCGGGCGCGCGGCCGCGCGCATAGCGCTCAGCGTGTCTCTTGCCGCCGTACTGCGGGTACTCATGAGGTCATCTCCTGGAGAACATCGATGTAGTCGACGTGAGGTGCCGGAGGCGCGCCAAAGGCGCTGGCGTAGGCCTCACGGAGCGGGATCTCAGCCGTAAGGAGAGGCGCGTGCAGCTCGTCGAGCACGGTCCGGACGTCTCGGGCCAGGCGCGTTCCCATTCGGCTCCGTGTCACGAGGACGTGGAGTCGAAGCGGATGGACGGCCTCGACTTCGGCGATCAGCTGGAGCGTCTCCACGAGGCGGTCCATGTCCATCGTGGTCGGTGCCATCGGTACCAGGACCAGGTCGGAGGCCATGATGGCGCTCCTCGCGATCGGCGCATCGTTCGGCGGCGTGTCGATGACGACGTGCTCATAGCCGTTTTGGAGCTCCATGAGCCGTCGATGGAGGTCGCGCACCGGGAGGCCGATCACCGGGCATGGGAAGGCCTCTCCTACGCGCTCCGACCAGCTGAGGGCTGACCGATGTTCGTCTCCGTCGACCAGGAGCGTTCGCCCCTGCTCAGCGAGGGCCGCGGCTAGGTGGACTGCGGTCGTCGTCTTACCGACGCCGCCTTTCAGATTGACGATTGCGATCCTCATATCACCGCAGACCGTACACCGGTACCCGTATTACGGTCAACGGCGATCGCGGAATGGGGCTAGATGTTGGGTAAGGTGGAAGTTAAGCCCCAATAAGTGGACGCCATGAAGCATCCGGGGGTACATTGCGCTCGACAGAAAAGGAAAGCCCTCGCGGAGCGGCCAACTCCCGAGGGCTTGGACAAGGAGGAATGAACTCCGTTGTCGGCCACACCATACAACACAGCAGACGTTCCAGAACCGCCCGAACATTTCCGAGGCGTCCTCGAATCCATCGCTCGCCACCGACGGCTCGCCATCTCTGAGACGGGCGCGGCCGCAGCGGGGGAGGGGAGTCCGGAGCGCGCCAGCGAGGCCGTCGACCAGGTCGAGCCTCTCGAACAGGACGGCGAGCCGGACTGGACAACCTTCGAGGGCTACTGGACTCCGCACTTCACCCAGATCCCGGATGAGGTCTTCGACCGTCATCTCGCGTTCCTCAGCGGGTCAGAGGTCAAGGTGCTCATGTACGTGATGCGCCGGACGTTTGGATTCAAGCGTGACTCCGATGCCATCAGCCTTGGCCAGCTGGTGGGCGGCCTCCGAAGCCAGGACGGTGCCCGGCTCGACCACGGCGTCGGGCTCAGCAGGCGCGGCGCTCAGCTTGCGCTGGATGGCCTGGTTACCAAGCGGCTGATCAGCCGCGAGCACCAGCAGAGCCCGGAACGAGGGCACGAGCCAACCGTCTACCGACTGCGGCTCCGACCCTAGCGAAATGATTACGCCCCCCTATGGCAATCATTGCCATAGGGGTCCCTTTGACCCTATGGCAATCATTACGCCCCCCTATGGCACTCAGTTCGCACACAAGAAACAGATAGAGATACAGACCGAGAAACAGCGCGCGCACGCGCGCGAGGGGCGGTCTAAAGACCTCTCCGGGCTACGACATCTGTCCCGCCCTTGGGGTGGACGTCGTTTAAACGAGCTCTCGATCCAAGGTGGACGGTGTGGCCGGGAGTGGGCGAGGGCTGCCTCCTGCTACTCCCAGTCAATAGCCTCAGTTCCGCATCGCGGCGGCTGGCGGAAGGACACGAAGGCCTGCCGCTCCAACGTCCTCGCTGCCGCTGTCGAGGGCCAGGGCGCCCCCGTCGGTCGGACAGGTGGGCAGGCCGACGTCAGCCCACTTTTTGGTCAGCCGGATCGTGTAGCCGCAGTTGGGGCACTCGGCCTTGAGCATTCGCGCGGACTGCTTCTTCGGCCGGTCGTCCGGCCGCAAGATGATTGGCTTGTCGCCGGGCTCGGTGGGGGGGACCAGGATCTCGCCTCGCCCGGTGATCGCGCCGTGCGGGTACGTGCCGAGCTGCGGCAGCAGCGTCCAGTTGATGAAGTCCAGCAGCTCGGGGCCGGCGACGGTCGCCGTCATGGGACCGGCCAACCCGAGCTCCACCGCGAGCGCCTTGAACTCCTTGCCGTGCCCTCGCCGCCCGGCCGCGTGCACCAGCTCGTGGCGCAGAGTGACCAGCACGCCCTGGATGCCCGCGACCTGGTCGAGCACCGGGCTGATGAAGACCTCGACATAGCCCCGGCTGGAGGCCTCGGCCACCCAGCACTCGCCGATCACCGTCCGTGGGTTCCCGCTCGGCCAGCTGCAGGAGACCGCCAGGTTCTCGGGGAGGGGTGCGCCAGCGGCGGCGAACTCTGGCCGCATCATCTCGATCGCCCGCCCGAGCCACTGCTCGCGCGTTCCCGCGCCTCTGTCGATGGGCTGAGCCATCCCTATGACTCCAGCGCCCGGACCAGGACGTCTGGCTCGTGGAGCCCTCCGCAGTGGTCGAGCAACTCCCGCACGGCCTCGACCTGGAGCCACACGGCGTCCAACACCTGGGCGTCGAACGGCCGCTCGGTCAGCAGGCGGCCCAGCTCCTCGTTCCGCGCCCGGACCTCCTCGATGTGCTCCTCCAGCTCGCAGCTGCTCCCCGCCGTCCGCTCGCCTACGCTTGTCGATGCATTCACTGGACTCGCCTCCGGTGTGTGCTGTGGCGGGGGCCGGTTGCCGCCGGCCTCCCCGCCGATCCCTTCGCTCGCTACTCGATCGTCGTCAGCTCGTCGGCGACCAGGCCGAGCCGCTCCTTGCCCGCCTGATCCTTCCAGGCCGACACCCGACCACTCAGCCGCACCCGGCCGCCCTTCTTGAAGCCCTCCGCGCTGGCCTCGTCCCGATCGAAAGCGACCACCGTGTAGAAGTGCGCGGTCCCCTCCGCTCCCGACTCGTGGACCGCCACGCGCAGGCGCAATCGCTTGCGGCCGTCGTTCGACTCCTGGACCTCGGCGTCCCGCGCCATGCGGCCCGTCAGCTGCCAGTGGTTGATGTCCGCGAACCCAGCCATCTCGATACCTCCTCGGTTGACCTGGGCAGAGCCCCCTCCGCCCTTGCCCCCTTAGCGGGGATCCTCGGTGGAGCGGAGGCCCTGTCACCCGGAGGGCGCAAGCTGGCGCAGCGAGCCGCTTTAGCGGCTTGACAGGGCACGGAGCGGAGCCACCCTCCTAGCCGTCAAGGGGCAAGGGCATCAGGACCGCCCCCGATCGAGACGTTCCGACTACCGAGCCTTCGTCCTCAGACGCTCCCGACCCGCCATGAAGGGCTCAGGCCAAGCCACTGGCTCACCGGCGGATCCTGCCCGCCGGCTGCCGTCGGAACGTGACGTCCGAGAGCAGGAGGGTCAACAGGACGGTTCCGCTCGGCGAGCTGCTTGTCGAGTCGGGGTAGCGATAGCAACGGAGCAGAAAGCAACGCTAACGCCCTTCACGGTGCCCGCTGCGGAGCCGGCCGGCTTGAGGGCCCAGGTGCAGGAATCTGAGAGAACGGCCTTGTCAGGCGTCGCCGGTGGTGGCCTGGTAGGTTTCACCGATGGCGCTCTCACGGGCTGCACTGCAGGCTCTGGAGGCGGCCGTTCAGTTGAATCCGGCTGGGGCCCAAGCGCTAGTCGCGGTCATCCGAACAGCACCTGCCGCGGTGAAGTACAAGCCTAAGGACCGGTTCGGTCCTCTCGGGATGATGGTGGTCGATCGCCGTCAGGCCCCCGAGGATCCCACCTCGACACTTCGCGGGTTCAGCCGGCCGCCCCTTCCGACGAAGTTCCACCCGGCAGCTGAGGCCTTTCAACGCGAATGGCTTGCCAAGAGCTTCAGTAAAGATGAGCTGGCTGACGCGCTAGAGAGGTGCCTGAGACAACTTGGTGAGACAGTCTCAACTTCGGTGGGGCCTTGGCGGACGATCCGCCGGAATTCCGACAGTGACACACACCCTGACCCGCTCAGACAAGTCTTCCCGAGTGACTCCGACTAGACAGAGTCTTTCTGAGCGAGGGCGGCGTCTACCTCAGGCCGAGACGCTCATCCAGCTGCCTAACGGCTGGTTCGCCCGCCCACGGTTGGAGGATGCGCCGGACGGTGAGCGCGCGCCGGGTCGCCATGCAGGGCTCAGGCCAAGCCACTGGCTCACCGGCGGATCCTTCCCGCCGGCTGCCGTCGTGGAGGTCGCTTAGATCCCGCCTGTGCTAGATGGCGTCAGGTACCGAGCAGCAACGCGTCGAAGCGCCAGGACATAGGGTTCATCCTTCGCCTGCGCGGCCGGTTCAAGTTCATCGAACGGCACCAGGGCGCCGTGACCTGGCTTCTCCGATAGCGCCCAAGCCGTCCAAGCGTCGTGGACGTCACTTCTCTGTACATCGACACCCTTGGCGCGGACGAGCACGGCATAGATTCGCCAGAGCGCAGATGTGTCGCCACGAGGGATGAGATCGGGATCGATCTCGGCCTTGATCTCGTCGGCGAGCTGCTGGAGGTAGCTACTCATTGGGCGAGGACCTGGTCGAGGCGCTGGACAGACGCCGAGTCGGCCCAACGTTCAAGGTGCACGCGGCGAACATGGCGCACTCGACTGACTCCGTCATGTACCCCGGCCGCCTGGGCTGTGGTGAAGGACTCCCCCAGCAGAGCGCATGAGCGTTCTACCTCTGAGGTTTGGGCCAACGCGGCGGCGAGGTCGGCCAGGACAGCGGCACGGGGACCGGGCAGTTCAGGAGGAGTACCTGCGACGACAGGCTCCAGCACGCGGCAGGCATCTGCTGGACGGTCGAGGGCTAGTAGCACACTTGCTCGCCAGCCTTCGAGACGAAGCGCATCCCAGTGGTCGAAGAAGCCGGTGAGATCTTGTGGGCCAGCCTTGGCGAGGGCGCTCTCGGCGCGCTCGATGTCCAGAAGCGCATCAGCCTCACGTCCGAGCGCGGCTGCCTCCTCGGCTCGGGAGGAGTGAAGCCAGGTTCGAAGGAGGGGCGGCGCCGATCGGCCAGCCCTGGTCTCGGCCAGGGTGAGCAGTTGGTGGGCGGCCTCGTGGTCGCCGTGATCGAGCGGCGCAGGACCGCCAAGGACCGCTCGATGGGCGATCAGAGCCATGGCTTCAGAGCTTCGATCGCCGGCAAGTTGACCAAGACGGGCCGCAGCCAGAAAGCGCTCGCGAGCGGAGGGGAAGTCTCCTCTCCGATAAGTGGCGAGGCCGTAGATGACGGTGGTCCGAGCGGCGAGCGCTCCGAGGGAACGAGCTGAGGTTCCGACCGCTCCTCCTACGGTGGCAAGCAGACGGTACTGGTGCTCCCGGACCAGCGGTAGCAGTGCGGAGGGGGAGAGGCGCCAGTACCAGGAGCCGAATTGATCGGTGATCTGCTCCAACTCCTCCACTCGGGGGCGCTCGGGGTCTGCGAGAACCGGTTGGCCGACCAGCATCAGACCGCCGAGTGCAGTCATGCCGCCTAGGAACTGACGACGTTTCACGTCATCCATGATCTCAGGCACTAAGTCGAGTTCTTCCGCCGTGCGCTGGTACAGCTCGCAGAGATGGGTGACGTAAAAGGGGCTTGGCTGGGTCCGTCCGCGCTCCCACCGGCCGACCGCATTCCCCTCCGCTCGGGGGCGGCTACGAGTTCGTTCCTCGATCAAATCGGCCAGCTCAGTGGCCGCCCTATCGAGGGACCAGCCACGGAGTAGACGCTGTCGTCGAAGTCCCGTCCTCTCCATCCCGCTTGCCTTGAACTTGCCTTAAAGCTGCCTGACCGCTGCTCTTGGTAGGGCGAAGCCTACCCGGCACGCTCAGGTCTGAGATGGACCAGAGAAAGTGCGGACTGGGGCAGTTCCATAGAACGGGCGTTCGGGATAAGATCAGGGCGCCCGAGAGGGCCGTTGTGAGCGGCCCCCCCGGACTTGGCCCGGAGGTGTATGTGGCACCGCCGAACCCGGCAGAGATCGTAGCCGGGGAGGCTGGCTCGCACGCATCTCCTCAGACCGTATGTGGAGGTCGTTTGTGATGCGTCTGAGTCGTGAGCGGAAGCCGAAAGGCTCTCGTCGTGCTGTGCGCTTGGTGGGCGCCGTCTTCCTGGGCTTACCGGTGCTGTGGGCTGCCTGGGAAGCTCCTACGGTGCCTGTAGGGGGCTTGGGCCTGATGCTCCTGGGGGTCGCTTTGGCGATCCCTGTGGGCCTTCTCGTGCGTGCTTGGTGGCATCGGGCGCCGTTCGACATTCCGGCCCGGCTGCCGCGCTGCCTGCGTGTGCGGGCGCATGTCCGATGGCGTGAGCGGATCTTCCTGGGCTGGACGCAGGGCTACCTGGCCTGGCCTGCCTTCGCTATGGCGAAGACGGAGGACTCAGTCGGGATCGTGGGGCCTCCGAGGGTGAACAAGACGGCCGGGATCGGGATCCCACAACTGCTCATGTGGGGCGGAGCAGCGATCTCGGTGGCGCCTAAGCCGCAAGTCTTCCGGGAGACGGCGCTGCGACGGCGCCAGCTCGCCGACTTGTATGGCGGGCGAGTGGAGATCTACGCGCCTACCGTGCGAGGCCGAGTCGAGGGACTGGAGCCGGTTCGGTTCTCGCCGACCTCGACCACGGATGCGAGCGAGATCACGCTGCGGGTCGATTCCTTGACGGAGGCGGCGGGGACCGGTCGCAACGTCGAGAACCGCGACCACTGGCGCGAGGGCTCGAAGCGGCTGCTGCGGGGGCTGTTCCTGGCCTCAGCCCATCATCCGACCAGACCGGGCGACTTTGCAGTGGTCCACGAGTGGCTGTCGCGCGGGCTGGCCGATCCCTCGACCGGGGAGCATCCGCTGGAGGAGCCGATCGGCATCCTGCGCGGCCTCAGCGTGTTCAAGGGCGACAAGTACGCGGCCGACCTGTGGGCGGCGGAGCTGGAGGGCGTCCTGGGCATGGGGCCGGGCAGTGAGCGCCGGGGCTTCTTCTCGGCGGCGCTAACCACGATCGCGGCGGTGAGCAATCCGACCGTGCTGCGCTCGACGGAGGGGACCGACTTCGATGCTGAGCGCTTCCTGTTGACTCGCTCCAGCCTGTACATCGTCTCGCCGACCGAGCATCAGCGGGCGGTGGCGCCGCTGATCTCGATGCTTATTCAGTCGATCGTTCATACCGCCTACCGGCTCCACCGTGAGGGCAGATTGTCGGCGCGGCTGCTGCTGAGCCTCGATGACATGGCGAACTGCGCACCGCTGCCGGAGCTGGAGTCGATCATCTCGCAGGGTGGCGGACAGGGCGTCAACGTGGCATGGAATCTCCAGAGCCTGGCTCAGAACGAGGGCAACTACGGGCAGGCGGCGGCCCGAGCGATCTGGAATGCAACGCGCTGCAAGGTCGCGTTCGGCGGACTTGATCCGGAGGCCGGGGCCGAGAGTGTGTCGGTCTCGATCGGTGACGAGCGCGTGGTGGTGCCTGGTCAATCACAGACGGGGTCAGGGCCGCGTGGTAGTAAGCACGTTTCCTGGCGGCGGCTGCTCTCGGCCTCGCAGGTCCGGGAGATCCCCAACGGCTGGGCGGTGCTCGTTTACCTCAACTTGCCGCCGCGGATGCTGCGCGAGCCGCTGGCGGCGAAGCGGGGACAGCTGCGCCGGCACATGGTTCCGTGGTCTGCGCTCGAGCTGGCGGGCGTAGACGAGCTGGAAGCCGCCGCGCAGGCGGCGAGGGAGGTCCGAGCATGAGCCGTCTGATCGCCGCTGGGACGGCACTGGCCGGTCTCGTGCTGTTGGGCGTCAACGTGAGCCGGGGCGCCGGCGGAGGTCGACTGGTGGCCGAGCTGCTGGCCCTGGTCTGCCTGACGTGGGTATTGCTGAGGGCGAGCGGGATACAACTGCCGGCGGCCGTGCTGGTGCTGCCGATAACCCTGGTGCTGCTGCCCCTAGCGCGGGTTGTCTTTGGGACGTTCGATTGCGAGCTGCCTCAGAGCCAACAGCCGCGATATGGCGGGGTCGACTGGCGAGGACGGCCGATCCGAGGTTGGTCAGCGGGCGCGGCGGAGAAGACGGCCGCGCCGGTCCGACAGCTGCAGCGGGAGCCGCTGCAGGAGATCGGAAGCTAGACCAGTCGTTTCTCTGGGAGTCGGGGGGAGGCCGGCGGTTTGGCCTCCCCCGTCAGGCTGAGCAGCACAGCCAGCCAGTCGTGGCGGATCTGACTCTCAACCAGGATCAGGGCGCTGGCCGCCTGCGCGTCCTCGAGGGCGCAAAGTCCGAGCGCGACGTGGCGGATGACTGCTTCCCATACCGGGGCGAGTGGCTGAGATGTTGGGCCCTCCGTGGTCGTTCGTGAGCCGGCGAGGGCCGGGTAGGCGGGGTCGCGCCAGGTGACGACGCCGCCCTGTTGCTTGGCGAGGGCTGGGAACAAGAACTCCAGGACGTCTACGTAACCCTCCGTGTTGAGGCCGGAGCCGACCGCGGTTTCGCCGTAACGCCGGCTCCGGTCGAATGGTTGCTGGCTCCCCATCAGGCGGCAGAGCTGGGGATACCAGCGGTTCCACCAGCGGGAGTCGCGTAGCAATGCCTCGAGAGGCCAACGGTAGTGCGGCTCGGAGCTGGTCGACGGTTCCCCGCGAAGGGCTTGGATCACGTTGCTGATCTGCTGGGGGTCAGGTGGCATGTCGGGGTCCTGGTCGAGGCCGCGAAGGACCTTGAAAAGGACTTCGCCGCCGAAGGTCGCGACCGGTCGACCGGCCTGCCTGGCGTAGGCCTCCAGGAGCGCGACGTCAGGCTCTGGGAGGGTCAGGTAGACCCGGCCGCTGCGCACCTTGTTGCGGGGCCGCGCCATCAGCGAGAGGCCTCCATTTGGGGTGCGGGCTCGGCTTGCGGTTGCGGCGAGTGGTCCGGTGCTTCTCGCCCGGCGCTGCGGTCCGCTGCCTGCTGCTCTAGCTGGCGGTGGGCATCGGCCGCCGAGCCTGGCTGTGAGGGCTCAGGGACCGGCTCAGGGGCTTGCTCAGGGCTCGACGGCTCAGGCTGGCCGTAGGCGGCCTCTGCTGCCTCTCGGAGCCGCTCCGGGGCCGGCTGTAGCTGCGGCTCAGCGCCAGGCTCGGGCACCTGGGGCTCCTGGGCTAGCTGCTCGCGGGCGATGGCGTCATGGCGGATGGCCGCGGGCCGCTCTCTCTCGGCCGGATCCTGTCGTTGGCTGTCAGCGTGGTCCACAGCCAGGTTCGTACCTTTGGCCTCCGGAGCTGGCTCCATCTCCGCTTCTCCAACTGCTCGCTTCGGTCCGGAGCGCAGGGCCTGCTTCTCGATGCCTTGGATGGTGGCCGCCTCGACCTGCTGGACGTGTTCGGCCGCGATCTCCTGGGCTGTCTTCACGACCTCGACGTTGGAGGTCCCGTAGAGCGGAACGCGCTGACCGCCTTGGCTCAGCTCGACCAGGCCTCCGCTGGACGGACTCTCGGGAGGCCGGCCAACCTCGACCACCCGGCCTTCGAGCTCAGTGCCGGCGAAGCGGACCTGGTCCCCGCGCTGAACGATGACCCCGTTTTCAAGGGGCAGGTTGATTCCGGAGTAGGGATTCCGCTGGTTGACCGTGGCCGGCTGCTCGAAGACGGCGGCGGGGGTGACGTCGGGCGGAGCGTGCTCGACGTGGTCAGTCTGATAGACGTTGACCCTGCGGCCGCCGACCAGGTCCACGCGGGCGTAGTCGAAGTTGACCCCGCCCTGGTGAAGGTCGTGCACCACGCCGAGCTCGCCTAGCTCGACTCCGGTTGGCTCACGGAGAGGCAATGCCTCAGCAAAGCTGACGACCTGACCGGGCTTGAGCTCGGCCTGGTTGAACATGCGGAGGGTCGCCATCTCCGGAGACGACCTGTCCAGCTGCATCTCCGCTAGCTGCGGCTCCTGGTGGATCTCGGTGCGAGCGGCTTCCAGCTCCTTTACGTCCACGTCGAGGGCTTCGATCTCAGAGCGGAGGGCATGGATTCGGGTGTTCTCCCGGCTTCGGCTGGCCATCTCGTACAGCTCTTGCTGGCCGGTCTGGGCGCCAATTGCGATGTCCGCTGTGTCGACCGTCATGCCTTGCGCTTTCGTGGCGTGGCGGGCGTAGGCCAGCTCGAGCTCAGCCGAGGCGTCGACTTGCACGAGGCGGCTGCCGGCCGGCTCGTGCAGCTCCAGGGTTACGGCTTGGGGCGGAGCCGCGGCCGGAGCGTCGAGCGGCGCGAAGACGTCTCGCACGATCGCCTCGGTGCCGTTCTCCACACGCTTTCCGGGAGCGTTGAGCGCCAGGTCGAGCGGGTGCGGGTGGTCGGCGAAGATGACGCGATCTCCAGTCCGGACCTCGCGCCCGTTGGCGAGCTGGAATGGTTGCTCCCCCAGCTCGCCGGCCTCCAGGCGCTTGGCCTGGGCCATCCGGTTCAAGCTGTCGCGCTCCGCGTTGGAGCTGTCCACGATCATGGTGGCGGTGCGGTCGTGGCGCCACCATTCCGCGACCATGCCCCGCAGTAGCTCGGGCCGGATGTCGTAGAGGCGGAGCTGGCCGACGTCCCGATACCAGGTCAGGGCTTCCTCGATGCGGCCTTCCCGCAGGTCGCTCCAGGCCTGTTGCTGGCCGGGGTCGCGGGTCCGGTGGATCTCGCGCAGCTCGGTGGCTGTCCCCTGCTGTGCGGCGAACTTGTGGAAGATCGTCCACAGTCCGCCAGGTCCGACCGGATTCAGCTGCCGATCGTCGCCCACCTGGACGAGGGTGGCGCCGGCGTCGGCAGCTGCTTCCAGGAGGTTGGCGTAGCGCTCGTGGTCGATCATGGCCGCTTCGTCCACTAGCAGGACGTCGGTGGGGCGCAACTGCCAGCGGGGCAGGAGGCGCTCACTGAACGGCGTCTTACTCCGGGCGGTAAGTGCGTCCAGGGTCATGGGTTCGGCGCCCGAGTCATGGGCTGCTTGCTGCGTGGTGAGGTGGTCCGCCGTGGCGGGCTTCTGAGGGCTTCGGTCGCTTCGGGAGTAAGGGATTATGCCTCGCGGGCTCTTATGGGAGGCCGAGCCGCCGACTTGCCTTGGGTACGGTGACCGAGCTGGTCGAGCTCCGGGCCGGAGTCTTACGGCCGGTGGCGGGGAGGTATCGCCGGGAGGCAATTCGTGCCTCGCACCGGGCCATGTGGAGGCAGGTCGCCAAGGCGGGGTTGGTCCGGAGGATCTGCGGCGATGAGCTGCCATACTGGCCGTCGTAGTGCGTTACGAGTTTTCGTGATCCCCTGGATGACCCTGAAACTGACCCAGCTCTCGCTCTTGTGCCCGGTCTGCGGGGCTGACGTGCCTCCCAGCGGCTGGCGAGGTCCTCGTCGGACCTACTGCTCGGAAGCGTGTAAACAGGCCGCCTACCGGCGCCGCGCTCGCTGGGCGCCGGAGGACCTACCTCGACAAGGACCGACTGGACGACGCCGAACCTTGGTGGGACCATGAGCGCCGCTGGCGGTTCCCAGATGGTCATCAGCGGAGGACGGGGATACGGCGATCCTAGCGGCGGAGGCGGCCTCAGGGCACCGACTCGCTAGAGGTTGCGGCCGCCCCCTGAACAGAGCCCGACAGACTCAAAGGCGACCGCAGTCGGCGTGGCCTCCGCCGCCACTTCGCCGAACACCAGCAGAAAGGCCACCGAGGAGCGCCGCCTCAAGAGCCGCCTACGCTTCGCCTCCCTGCCCGCCCCTGGCGACTGGAGGATTTCGACTTCGACGCCCAGCCCTCCTTGGACCGCAAGCTGGTCCGGGAGCTGGCCACCCTCCGCTTCGTCGAAGACGCTCGCGAAGCCGGCTCCGTCGCGCTTCTGCCGTTCGAGTGAATCGCGCTCGATTGTCAATGGAAGCGGCCTCGTAAGGGTCACCAACGCCTCGGCGAGCGTGGTTTATCTCACCCAGCGTGCGGTTCTCGGCCACTTCACGTAGTAGCCGGCGCACGATCTTGCCCGAGCGAGTCTTGGGCAGCTCGGGGGTGAAGACGATGTTTGCCGGCCCGGCGAACCTGCCGATCTTCTGGCCGACCTGCGCGCGCAGTTTACTCAGCATCTCGGGCGAGCCCCCGTCGCACCCTTCCGCGTCACGGGGGGCCGATGCCCCT